>JBGTKR010000466.1:0-12820 GCA_041744535.1 Pyrinomonadaceae bacterium | reverse complement strand
CGCACGAATTTTCTTCAAAGCCTTCGCCCGCATCATCAGATTTTCCTGCAAACTCTGCCGACGCAGATCAATATAACGATATTTCAAACGCAAATCTTCGCTCGCCAGATTTTGCGAACCCAAAGTTTCGAGTTCAAACGGTAAAGTTTTCGCATCATTCAAAATCAAAATTTCATCAACTTTAACTTCAATTTCACCCGTCGGCAATTTTTCGTTTACCGTGCCTTCTTCGCGTTCAACGACTTTTCCTTTAACCGCAATCACAAACTCACCACGCACATTTTTCGCTTTCGTGTGAGCCTGATTCGCCGTATCGGAACTGACGACAACCTGCGTCAAACCGTAGCGATCACGCAGATCAATAAACGTAAAAACCCCAAAATCACGCTTCTTTGCCGCCCAACCCATCAAGACGACTTCTTCGCCGACATTCTCCGCCCGCAATTCCCCGCAAGTGTGTGTTCGCTCTAAACTTCCTAAATTATCTAACATATTTTTTTCTGCCCGCGAATAAACGCGAAAGACCGCGAAAAAAAGAAAGCAAATATAAAAAAGGAATTCTGATTCTTTATGTTTTCTTCAGTCCTTCTCTTCATCTTTTTTCGCGTCTTTTCGCGTTTATTCGCGGGCAACATTCTTATCAAACAAAAAACGCCTTTCGATTTTGCAGACGAAAGGCATGAACAAAACATTTTCTTGTCCAAGCCGAATCAATTATTATCGTCGTTAAATCGAATTGCGTTTCGCATAAATTTCTTAAAAGTAAAACCGTGCAAAATAATACAGGATTGGAGCATTAAAAAGCAAACTGCTTACAAAATCGAGCATAGCTTAAACCGATTGAAGGATTTCTTTTTCAATTTCCATCTCAAACGGAAAATTTTCTACATCTGATTTTAAGAAATTTTCGACTTTTTCTATTAAAGAATGTGTAACCGAAACAGGCATTAATCTCAGGATTTTTCTGAATTCTTCAGGAAAATCAAATGCAAAAATATCGCCGTCCGAATATGAAAACAAATATTTTTTTTCCGTGTCGGCAATTTTTAACCTAATCTCCGCCAGATGTTTCTTTTTTCTTTTTATTCCGATAAGTTCCATTTAAAAATCACCTCTCCGTTCCAAACCTTCAAAAATTCCTCAACGCTCATTTTATATCTTGTTCCGTCCCACGGGTCTTTAATATTCAATAGATTCCCAAACAGATTTTCGACCAAAACCAGATGACCAAGCGGATTTCCTTCACGCAAAACTGCTCCGAATGATGATTTGTCGGCAATTTTTTCGAGATGCTTAATACCGACGATCACACCGTGCCATTTTTCCTCACCGATTGATTTATCAGTATCATTCAACAATTTTGCCAGTTCATCCGTTGTCGAAGACTCTCCGATTATATCAATAATTTCTTCCTGCGTCATTAAAATTCCCTGTTCGTGAAGAAGCATCACGCCGACTGCCGCAACACACGAGAAAGGAGTTTCTTGTTTGATAACCGAAGTATCTGTGCGTTCATCAATTACTTTCCAAAAACCGCCTGCACCAATTTGTTTTATTTTTTCGGACATTTTCTGTGAAGTTTTTAGAAATAAAATCTTGCAAAGTAATAAAGAATCGGAGCATTAAAAAGCAAACTGTCCAATCTATCGAGCAAACCGCCGTGTCCGGGAAGGATGTTCGCCGCGTCCTTTATATTTGAACCGCGTTTCATCGCACTTTCCGCCAGATCGCCGCCGACTCCGATTAAAGCCATAAAAATTGCTAATGGAATTGAAACTTTGTAAGGCAGTTCGGGAAAAAACCAAAAGGTCGAAAGTGCGGCAAAACCGATGGCGAGCAAAATTCCGCCGATAAAACCTTCCCACGTTTTGTTCGGCGAGATTTTCGGCACGAGTTTGCGTTTGCCGGTTGATTTGCCGATAAAATATGCTCCGACATCCGAACCCATCGTAACTAAAAAGAAATATAAAAGAAGTTTTGAGGAGAGAAAAGGCACGATTGTTTCATTAAATCCGACCCGCATCGCAATCAAAAAACCTCCCAGAAACGCGATATACATCACGCCCAAAAACGTTACGCCTATCCCTGTCAGCATTTTTGAAAAGTCTATTTGAAAACGGAATGTCTGCGAAATCAGCAAAACGATTATAAAGAAAATAATCGTTAAAAATAATAATTCGTGAGCTTTGGCGGGAGCGTCGAAAATAAAAACGGCAATAAATACGGCGGAAAATAAATAAGCAATTGATGCGTCGGCTTTGAGTTCGAGTTTTTTTGTCAGCGTATAAAATTCAAAAAGTCCGGCAACAATTGCCAAAACCGCGATCACAACAAAAGGATATTTTGCATACTCGAATTGCGGAAAAAGCATCGGCAAAACAATTGATAAAATCAAAATCGGAAGGACTGCAAGTGCGGTTAATAATCTGTTTTTCATTTGCGATTTGCGATTTGCGATTTGCGATTTTCTTAAAACGAAAAAGCAATTACAAATCTAAAATTTAAAGTTATTTAATGTCGCCAAAACGACGGTTGCGTTTTTGAAATTCGAGAATTGCCTTGAAGATTTCTTCACGCCGAAAGTCGGGAAAAAGTGTGGCGGTTACGTAAATTTCGCTGTATGCGATTTGCCACAAAAGGAAGTTTGAAATACGCATTTCGCCGCTTGTCCTGATGAGAAAATCAACTTCGGGCAAACCGTGTGTGTATAGATTTTGTTCAATGTCTTCTTCGCTGAAATCTTCAATCGAACCGCCGTTATCCTGCAATTTTCTGAACGCTTTTTTGCATGCTTCGATGATTTCGGCACGTCCGCCGTAATTTAGTGCGATGTTTAATTTTGTTCCCGTGTTATTCGCAGTTTTCGTCTCAGCATCGCGGATTTCTTTTTGAACACCTTTGCCCAAACCGTCAATTTTTCCGATTGCTTTGAAGACGATCTTATTTTTATTAACTTCATCTATCTCCTTGCGAATATAATACTTTAGCATTTTCATCAAGCCGGAAACTTCATCTTCGGGACGTTTCCAGTTTTCAGTCGAAAAAGCATAAAGCGTAACCGCTTCGATCTCCAATCTCGCAAAAGTATCAAGTATCGCCCGCACCGATTCCGCACCTTCTTTATGCCCGAAAAGTCTGGGTTTCCCACGCATCTTCGCCCAACGCCCGTTGCCGTCCATAATTATCCCGACGTGATGCGGCAGACGTGAAAAATCAATCTGCGAAAGCAAGTTTGCTTCCTCAGAATCGGGTTTGATAATTTCGGCAAAATTCTCGTGCATTTTTATTTTGTCCACAGATGAACACGGATAAACGCAGATAAGAAAAAACTATTTTATATTGTCATAATTCTTAAAAAATCTGTGTTTATCCGTGTTCATCTGTGAATAATTTTTTTTCTTCAATTCCAATAATCGCGTGCTTATTTATTTTCCCGTAAATATGCGGGTAAAGTTCGTCATTTGCCGAAGGCTCGCTGACCATTTTTGGAAATAATTTATCCGTTTCAATCTCCAAAATCAAAACCTTGTCAACGCCTTTATAATATCTCTCCAAAACGCCTTCAATCTGTCCTTCAAAACTGCAATGGATAAAGCCTTCCGTCGCTAAACTTTCCGCTTCATATAATTCTTCGTCTTTAAATTTTCCCCAAACTTCGGGTGTAACAATGTGATAAATTTTCATTAACTTTCTTCTGATTCTGCAACTGATTTTTGCAACTCTAAAAATTTTTCTCTGACATAAGGATTCAACTTTTCGGCAAAATCCTCGCTCAAATTTTTTATCTTGATTATTTCCTGCACATCCGCCAAATCTTTAAGGCGATGCGGTGCGGTCATTCCCGCCGCGAGTTTTAACTCAATGAGTTTTTCCAAACTCAAAGTCTTCACACTATCAATTTCAATTTGATCTACTGTTGGATTCTCAAATCTAACAGGCTTTTCTTTCCCATCGCCGGGATATTCACCTGCCGTAATTATTTTAACCGTAACATTTTCCGCCGTCGTTCTGAATTTTTTCGTCGCACCTTCAAATGCCGGACGATACCCCAAACCGACCAATTCGTTTTGAAATTTTTTCAAACCTTCGCTTGTTAAAAGTAAATCAATATCTTCCGTAAAACGTCTGTAACCGTGTTGATTCAAAGCGACCGCACCGATCACGCTGTAATCAATTTCACAATTTTCCAAATCTTTTGCAATCTTCCGCAAAGTTTCATTAAGAGTTCCTTTTCCTATAAAAAACCGTAAGCCTTCCTCGTAAGCCAAAACTGGCGATGAAATTATTTCCTGAAAATCTACGTTTTGCATTTCTTAATCGTAATAAACCTTCAAAAGTGTCAACCCATTTGCGGGTGCAGTAATTCCCGCTAAACTTCTGTCTTGCGAAACGATTGCCGTTTGAATTGTATCAGAATCTTTTTCGCCACGCCCGACTTCGAGCATCGTGCCGACGATGGAGCGAACCATATATCGCAAAAAGCCGTTGCCCGTGATGCGAAACTCAATCATTGCCGCGTTTGCACGCTTGTCCCAATGCGATTCAATGGTGAATTCATCAATCGTGCGGACTTTGTTTTCCGAATCGGAATTTGCATTTGAAAACGCCGTCCAATCGTGTTCGCCTAAAAAAACTCTCGTCGCGTCGTTCATTCTCTGCACATCCAACGGACGCATTTCGAGATGTGCGTATCTTGCCCAAAATGGTGAAATCACAGGAGCATTTACGACACGATAAACATAAGTTTTTCCCTTCGCGGAAAATCTCGCGTGAAAATCATCTTCAACCTTTTCACAATCCAAGATTCGCACATCACGCCACGAATTCCCGTTTATCGCCGCACGCAATTTTTCAGGTTTAAATGCCTTTTCCAATTTCACATTCGCCACCTGTCCTTCGGCGTGAACCCCCGCATCCGTCCGCCCCGAACCGGCAACGTGAACTTCCGTATCATCGAGCAAAGACAAAACCCGCTCAAGTTCGCCCTGCACCGTGCGTTGTTCCGGCTGCACCTGCCAACCGTGAAAATCCGTGCCGTCGTATTGTATTAAAAGTTTATAATTCATCTAATTCCCCGGCTTCCCGGTTTAACCGCTTCCGTTCCATCCGCACACATCGGACAATCTTTGGGTTTGTAACTCGGAACATCTAATTTAACTAAAGATATTCGCGGGACTCCGGCATCGGCACGACCACCCGAACGGTCAATTATAGAAGCGGCGTTTGTAACATTTCCGCCGTTATCTTTCAGCATGTCAATACATTCTTTGATCGAACCGCCCGTTGTAATTACGTCTTCAACCGCCAAAATTTTCTCGCCTTTTTTGATTGAAAAGCCACGCCGTAAAGTCATAACGCCTTCTTTACGTTCCGTCCAGATAAATCGGACATTTAGAGCTTTAGCGACTTCGTAACCGATAACAAGTCCGCCGATGGCGGGTGATGCGACTGTTTCGATTCCTTCATCAACGAAATGTTCGGCAATCGCTTTTCCGAACTTTGCGGCATCCGTCGGATACTGCAAAGCCAACGCACATTGCAGATATTTCGGGCTGTGCAAGCCGCTTGAAAGTATAAAATGACCTTCGAGAAGTGCATTTGTCTCGCGGAATTGTTTAAGAATTTTTTCGGAATTCATAATGTTCGCTTGAAGTTTCGCGTTTAACAGTTAAAATCAAAATTAATGACTCCGTATCCTAACCTAATTTCAGACTCTCTGCTTGTCAATGAAACGATTGCACTTTTGAAATCACGCGGCGGTTTTGCTTCTGCCGTAAAGGTTGTGGATTATGTGATGAACATCCCGAAACCCGAACCGAACTTAGCGAGAACGCTTGTTGCCGACATCATTCAAACCGATCCGCGACTTGCCTTAAATGAAGACACGGTTGAACTTATCGAAAATGGTTTTAACAACAGAATCTTAAACGAAACGGATTTCGTCGTCTTCGATCTCGAAACAACGGGAGCAAAAACCCCGCCGTGCCGCATCACGGAAATCGGTGCATACAAAATTGTAAATGGAAAAATTACCGACGAATACGAAACTCTGGTCAATCCCGAAACTCCGATTCCGCCTTTTATTACGGGCTTAACCGGAATCAGCGATGCGATGGTCAGAAACGCCCCGAAGTTCGGCGAAGTAGTTTCCGATTTTATGAAATTTATCGGCGATGCGGTTCTCGTCGCCCACAATGCCCATTTCGATATGCGTTTCCTAAATCACGAAATAGCCAAAATCCACGAAGATTACCGCGTCGGAAATCCGCATCTCTGCACCGTCCAACTTTCCCGCAAACTTCTGCCGTTCCTGATAAATCACCGTCTGCATACGGTCGCCGAACATTATTCCATCTACATAAAAAACCGCCACCGAGCAACCGATGACGCTTTTGCAACTGCTAAAATTTTTGAAGATTTCCTTGTCAGGTTTGAAGAGAGAGGAATTAAAGATTTGCTGACGGCGAAAAAGTTTAAGAAATAAACCAAAGAACAAACTGCGAAATACATGAAAAATGATGCAAAACCACACGAAAAAAGAAACTATCTTTGTTTTGGTTTTCGTAAAATCCCTTTAGGTTATTTCCACTTTTTCTCTTTCTTGAGTTTGTCGGCGAGCAACCTTCATCAGCATTCGCAACGCTTCATTAACGGCTTCTGAATCGGGAAACGCCGCTTGCACATCCGATTCCAACAAAACCAGATTTGTTCCTGCCCGATAACGCTCAACATATTTTCCACGCACTTTGCCCTTTAGTTTTGAAAGGTCGTATTCGGGACGCATTTCGTCTTCCGGATTTTTAGTTTTATTCTTATTCATATTCCTTTCGTTCTGTGCGTGTTGGTTCTCTCGCACTAATAATGCGAACTGTTTCGCCATCGTCTGTATGAGAAATAAACAGCACTTTGCCTTTTTCAGAATGTCCGATAATCAGAAACCTTTGTTCTTCGGCAGAATGGTCTGGATCGTCAAACGTATCTGAAAGCGGATCGCCAAAAACGGTTGCGGCTTCTTCAAACGAAACTTTGTGTTTGGCAAGATTGCTTGCCGCTTTGTTTTTATTCCAATCAAACCGCACACTCAAAATATAACGGTTTTCGATTTATTTTTCCAGTCGTTTCGATTTCACGCACAGATGTCCAAACTGAGTTAAGTTTTTTGCGGAATTACGAATTTCAGACTCAAAAAGTTTCACTTTATCCGCAAATAAATTTAACTTTGATTTAGGCTGAATTAAATTCCGCCTAATAAATTATGCCGAATTGCTAAATTATTCTATTTGAATATATTTATAAAAAATCATTCCGACAAATGCCGAATTTTCTAAAAAACAAATCAATGACGAAATGATTTTTTTCAATGCGTTGATTATACAAATATTTCCCGACCATTACAAAACTTTTTCGATTGCATTTGGTAAAATATTAATCCCATTTCTTCTCTTTCTTAAACTTCTTAATCAACATCTCACGCCGCATTTTGGGTAGATGGTCAATAAATAATTTGCCGTCGCAATGATCGATTTCGTGCAGGAAACAGCGGGCGGCGTAGCCTTCCGCTTCGGCTTCGAACCATTCGCCGTTGACATCTTGGGCTTTCAAAGTTGCTTTTGCGGCACGGACGACGACTGCGGGGTGTTTGCCGACTGATAAACATCCTTCCTGTCCGCTTTGTTCGCCGGAAGTTTCGATGATTTCGGGATTAGCGGCGATGAGTTTGATGCCGTCGCAGTCCATTACGAACAGACGCAAGTTCAAACCGATCTGCGGTGCGGCGAGTCCGACACCTTCGTCGTCATACATCGTTTCAAACATATCGTCGCAGAGTTTCTGTAATTCTTCGCCAAATTCCGTTACGGGTTTGCCGACTTGTGCCAAAACTTCCGCCGGGTATTCTGTAATTTTCCTTATTGACATAGCTTTTTTTCGCCACGAACAAACACGAAAGAACACGAAAAAAGGAGTTTTAAAATTTTCGTGAAATTTCGTGTTTGTTCGTGGCTAAATATTATCTGGGAATTACACCTCTTCGTGAACGTCGGCTGAAATCGCGTTTGGCGTTAAAGCCCTTTTCATCACGCATTTGGCATTCCCAGCAGACGTGGCGTTTTTCGTTGGTCGGACCGACAAATGTGTAATATGTGTCAACTTCGCGGTCGCATTCTTCACAGCGGACAATTTCTTTCGGGTTTTTTCCTGTTTGTTTTTCTTCGCTCATTTTTTTCTCAAAAGTCTGACTTGTTCTTTATAAAAATCTTTCGTTTCAATAATAGTGTAATTCTCTTTGACGAATTTTTCCAAAGGCTGACAGGATTTGGACTCTTTGCAAATATCAATATTTACGAGCCAGATTTCTTTCGCGTCCTTCGGAACAAGCGAAATTATATATTTAATTTGCTTCTCCCAAGCTTTTTCGGTCCCGAACTTCGCTTCATCATTCCATTTGAAAAAATTCTCATTCGGCAGAATTTCGTTTTTGCCTTCGTAATAATACGGCAAACCTATTGCTTCATAATTTGGGAAAATAATTATCGGCTGATTCGGCTTTTCGCGTTTTTCGATAAATTCCGCAACCCGCTTCCAATCGCCGCGTTTTGCAAAATCGGGATAGACCGAAAAAATCCCGTAAATATAAAAAACCGCCAACAAAACCGCCGTCGCTCCAACTAAATAAAACCGTTTGCCTTTGTTTGCTCCTTCGCGGCTTTGCGGGAAAATTTTCAAGACAACGGCGATCAACAATAATAATAACGGAACAAACAAAACCGAAGCGTGGCGAATCTCGATATAAATCCCGCCGAGCAGGAAATACACGAAAAACAAAAATGCGAAAATAACCGCTGAAATTACTCCGAATATCAAAACTTTCTCTTCAAAAAATTTTCGCTTGATAATTAAAAACCCTAAAACCGCCGGACTCAAAATCCGCATCAACCAAAGTCTGATAAAAGACATAAAGGTTTGATCTTCGGGCGGATAAATCTCCGTCGGCAAAACAAATGTCAAAAAATGATGCCAAAGTGTTCTTACTCCATCAATCAAACCGTCTTCCTGAATATAACCGTCGGTGCGGACTTCAAACTGAATCTTGATTATCCAAAGCAGAGGCAGGATCGCAATGCCGACAATTATCATTTGCAGAAAATAAGTTTTTGCCTCCTTCCAACGCTTCAAAATTAATAGAACTGCAAAAAAACCGACCAGAATAAATCCGAGATAATAATGAGTATAAAGCGAAATTATTGCAGTTAGGATAAATAAAGATTGCTTTCCGGTAATAAATTTCTGTTGATTAAGTTCGTTTCCTTCGCTTTTCAAATATCCTTCAAAAAAGAATTTTATAAGCAGAAGCGTTAGCAGAATTATCAGTGAATAAACACGGATTTCCAGACTTGCCCAAATCAAAAAAGGATGAATTGCAAAGAAAAATACAGCAAAAACAGCGACCTTCTCATTCCAAATTTTCCGCACCAAATTATAAAAAACGGCAATTGCGATTACCGACCAAATTATCGAAAAAATCCTTGCAAAAAATATCGAACCGTTAATTCCACGCCACAAACTCATCGCCCAAAAATAAAGCGGAGCTTGTTTTTCATTTTGCAGTGTGTTTTGAACGGCTTGAAAAAATCCGTGTTCGGTAGTGTAAAGCGTCGAAGCTTCGTCCGCCCAAATATTTAAATAATAGGCAAGCGGCAGAGTGATTATTAAATGCAGAAATATGAAAACAAGCAAAAACTTTTTTTCATTTGATTTTGTCATTTGGTCGGTTTTATAATTTCGATTTAAGTTCTTTCAAGCAGTTGCTGAACTTTTTTCCGAGTTCGCCAATAAACGTCTTCCATAAAAATATGCGAAAATTCGCCGTTTCGTCCGACGCTTAAAAGGTTTTCGACGTTTGTTGATTTCTCGAACTTTTGCCGTTCCGTTTCATATTCGTTCAAGAAAACCGGATAAGCAATCGGCGTTCTGATAACACTCGAACCTAAATATCGAGTCTGAACATCGGGAATAATTTTTGCAAGATGTTTTAGGCACAATTCACTGATCGTCGCTTCGTCCATTTCCCAAAATTCATCGCCTTTTTCGCAGCCGATATCAACCGTAATAATTGTCTTGCCAACGGGAGCAAGCCACGGCATCGAGATCGGAGCTTCGGTCAGACGGAAGAACGGAAACTCATTTTCGGGAAACCACAAAACCGTATCGGGCAGTAAATTCCACCCTTCAAAACGCATATTTACAAATGTCATCGGGCGATATTTGAAGTTTGAAAATTCCTGTAAATCGCCAGTTCCTTCAACGAGTTTACTCAAAATATGTGCGGGTGCGGTGCTGATAACTGCGGAAACTTCCATCGTTTCGCCTTTGAAGCGAACTGCTTTTACTTTTCCGTTTTCGACCAAAATTTTCTCAACGGGAGTTTCGAGTTTGATTTTATCCGCCAAATCTTCCGCAAGTTTTTCGCAAAGCGTAGAAATTCCTTTTTTCGGGTAAACGTGATAAACGCTCGCCTTTTCGGGCATTTCACGATTGTAGCCGCAAGCTACGGCACGCCCCGTGAATTTACTTGCGGCTTTTAAATACAATGTTTTGCCGATGCTTCCGGGCAGACTTTCGCCAACGGCGGGCGATAAATTTTCGGCTTTTACTCCCGACCAAGCCTCGATCAAAGGCAATGCAACTTCATTTGCCAGACTTTCACCGTAACTTTTGCGAAACCATTCAGCCGCTGATTTTGCCGGATGTCCGTTCGATAAAGATTTTAATTTACTTTTGATTCCGCTTAAAGTCATACGCGGAATTTTAACCAAACCGAATGGATAACTATAAGTTCTCCCATCGAGCCAAACCGTTTCACCGTAATACTTTACAGTATGACACTGATCGCCGACACCAATCGCGTCCGCCAGCCGATTCGTTATAAAATGAGCCCCGAAATCGTGGCTGAAACCTTCTTCATCCTTAAAACTCGAAGCAAGTCCGGCGATTTTTTTGCCAGCTTCAAAAAGCACGAACGGCACGCCTTTTTTATTCAGATAATCCGCCGCCGTCAGACCTGCGATTCCCGCCCCGATTATTGCAATTGGTTTTTCGCTTTTCATATAACTTTTTTAAATTTTAATTTTTAGTTCTTAACGAGAGTCGCATTCAGCAAACCGCCGCGACCGAATTTTTGCAAAACAATATCAAGCATTGTAAATACTGATAGTGAAATAGTTGATTTAAGCGTGAATTGATTAATCAACCACTTAGGTTTTTGTTCATCAACAAATCTGTTATGAAGCGAATAAACCCAATTTACGGGACTAACTTGTGTAGTTAATTTTGCTACTTCAAATCCCGTTTTTTCGGCTAATTTCGTCAGCGATGTTTTATTAAACAAATTCCAATGACGCGGAAAATGATAACCGCCCCAATGACTCTTTTTGAACAATTTAAAATCAAATGAATCGGTATTGTCGGTTACAACAACGACTTTTCCACCCGGTTTTAAGATTCGATGCACCGCCCGCAAAGTTTCCGCAGGTTCGGCGACATGCTCGATTGTCTGCACCATAATTGCCAGATCGTAAGCATTCTTCGGCAAATCTATTTCGTCAATGCTCCCGACGTGAACTTTTAAGCCTTTATCCATCGCCATTTTTGCGGCACGTTTATCAATATCAATTCCTTCGAGCGTCCAGTTTTTGCTGCCGTATTTTTCCAAAAGGCTTAAATGAAAACCATCGCCACAGCCCGTGTCAATAATTCGTGCATCATCATTTAAGTCCTTGCACCAACTCAAAACTCTCTTTGCTTCAAGCCGTGAACGAACTTTATAAACAAATCCGAAATCTTCCTCCGAAAAATCAAAGGCATGATAATTTGCGGGATAAATTCTTTCAAATTCACTAATTTCAGGACGCGGATTCAAGTAAACCAAGCCGCACGAATTACACTGCAAAGCCGAAAATTTGTCGGGACTCGTGTGATATTCAAAATCTTCGCCCGTGCCGATTTCCGTTGCATCATCGCTCTCGCAAACGCAGCATTGCACGTCGGTTAAGCTAAGTGGTTTGTCTGATAATTTCTTCATTTTTTATGACGCTTGCGATTCTGCTTGAAACTTGTCGAGTTTCCGAATCATTGTTTCTTTCCCTTTTACAGAATCCGCGTGTTTCCGCATATTTACAACTTCAAATTCCTTCGCATAAACTTCCAAAATCTCGCTGACAAATTCGAGCTTTTTCTCAATAGCCAAATTCATCGCCGGAAAAAATTTCAGTTCTTTCGCGTCTTCCCCCGATAAAAAATCGAGCGGATGCAGAAGAAGCGATGGCTGAACGCCCGACATTTTGCACATTTTTAATGCGGTTTTCCAATAATTCCGGGCGGCAAATTTTGAAAATGTCGAAAGATAAATTACATACGAAGCGTGAATCGGAGTTTTAAAAATCGGCAAAGTCGTTACGGGAATTTCCGTGATTTCCCTTTCGCCAACTTGCCATTTGTAAGGTTTTAAACTTTGAAAGCCATCGGAGAATTTACCGAACAATTTCTTGCGTTTTTCGCGTTCTTCATCCGACATTTCGGGCGATTTGAAAAAATAATAAGCTCTCGCCAGCGGTGCAATATAAGTCGGCAAAGTCGAACAATCGTATTCATAATTTCGCTCCGCTAAAACTTCTAAAACCGCCGGACTCAAAGAATATCCCGGACCGCGAAAACCTTTGAGTTTTTGATTTGTAATATTTGCAATCGCTTCTTCCGTCTTTTGAAATTCCTCTTGCAATTCCGCTTTAGAATATAAATGCAGCCAGGGTTCGTGCTTAAAAGA
>JBGTKR010000465.1:0-5506 GCA_041744535.1 Pyrinomonadaceae bacterium | reverse complement strand
TCGACTCCGCGTGAGGAGATGAATCTTTTTCCGCTTGATAGTTTTGAGTATGAATTTGCGGGAAACGAGATTTGGGTGGAATTTGAGATGCCCGAATTTACGGCGATCTGTCCGTTTTCGGATTTTCCCGATTTTGCGACGCTCAAATTAAAATATGTGCCGAATGAACGCTGTATCGAACTGAAAAGTCTGAAACTTTATATTAATTCTTTTCGGGAAACGAAGGTTTTTCACGAGCATGTCGTAAATATTATCAGAGATGATTTTGTCAAAGCGTGTGATCCTTTGAAACTGGAGATTGAAGGCGATTTCAATGTTCGCGGAAATATTAAAACGGTTGTGCGGGCGAGTTATGCGAAAAAGTAGGCAGCAGCAGTTGGCAGAAGGCAGTTAAGAAATATTTTGATTATCGCACAGAAAAAGGTAATTGATAATGAATTTATCAATTACCTTTTTGAATTTTGTCCTAATCTGCCGACTGCTGCCGCCGACTGCCTGCTTCTTAATGTCCGGTTGCAGCCTTTGCGGTTTCTTCTTCATCTGAATGATTGCCGCAAGCATCTTCAATAAGTTTGTCAATTTTCTTTTCGAGTTTATTTTCATTGCCGAATTCGCCGTTTCTAAGTTCCGAAACGAGGAGGAATCTGGCTTTTTCCAAAAGGCTTTGTTCGCGGAAGGATAATTTTTTCTCTCCGCTCAAATATGTAAGTTTCTTCAAAACGTCAGCCGCCTCAAAAATATCGCCTGACTGGAGTTTTTCGTTGAACTCACGCGAGCGAACCTTCCAATCATCCGAAACATTCTCAAAATCTGCCGCCAGGTGACTTAAAAGATTTTTATATTGCTTGTTCCCGATAATCGGTCTAAGTCCAACCGTTTCGGCATTTGCCATCGGCACGAAAATAGTCGAGTTATCGCTTAGAACCCTCAGCGAATAAAATTTCATTTGATTTTCGCCAATAGTTTTCTTTTCGATGTCCTCGATCATACAAACACCTTGGTTCGGATAAGCAACCTTCTGCCCTACACTAAGTTCCATATATTTCCTCCATTGATTTATTAAACAAAAAGGTGTGAATCAGATGATTTCCCGACTGGTTTTTTTTGTTCAACATAAGATGTTCATATTATAACACACAATCGGGAAATTTTGAAAGGATTTGAATAAAAACATCGTTAAACATTTTCATTGCTGTATGGAGAAACTTGCGGAAGATGTATGTTAAAGGTCGAACCTTCGCCTAAAGTCGAATTTAAGCTGACTTCGCCGCCGTGAAGTTTGGCAAGATGTTTGACGATGGCAAGTCCCAAACCCGTGCCGCCGACTTCGCGTGTTCTGGCTCGGTCAATGCGGTAAAAACGCTCGAAAATCCGCTGTTGATGTTCCTTTAAAATCCCCTCGCCCGTGTCGGAAACATTGATTATATCCATCGAATCCTGCTGCCCGTAACTAACAATTACCATTCCATCAATACTGTTGAATTTAATCGCATTGTCAATCAGATTCGTCAGCATTTGCTCCAATCTGATTATATCCGCCGTTACGAATGCTTCTTCGGGAACTTCATTTTGCAGCAAAATATTTCTATTTTTTGCCTTTGCCGAAAGACTTGCGAAAACTTCCCTGACGAGTGCAAATAAGTTTAATTTTTTTACTTCGATCTTTACTTTTCCGGCTTCAATCGAAGAAAGTTCGGCAATATCATTGATTAAATGGTGCATTCGCTCGGCATTTTTTTGGATAACGCTCAAAAAGCGGCGGTTATTTGCTTCATCGTCAATCGCCCCGTCTTCCAGCGTTTCGACAAATGCCAGAATCGAAGTCAAAGGCGTGCGGAGTTCGTGCGAGATGTTCGAGAGAAATTCCTGCCTGACTCTTTCAAGGTGTTCGACCTGAGTTACATCATAAAAAACCCCGATACCCTGCGTTGTTTCACCGACCTGAATTGCCGTAACCCGAACATCGTAGATTCGTGTATTGTGGTTGATAATTTCAATTCTGACCTTTGAAGATTTTTTCGTCTTTAGAGCCTCACTAAAAGCATTGTGCAGGGAAAAATCCCGAATGATCTCGCTAAGTCTTTTTCCTTCAAGTGTTTCGCCGTAGCGTGCAAATGCCAGATGAGCAGCGGTATTTGAAGTAACGACACGCATATCTTCCCCGACGATCAGAATGCCTTCACGCATTGTTTCGAGAATATCCGAAAGATGCAGCCGCGGAGTTTCTTCCATAATTACGGGTTTTATAAAATAATTACTTAAAAGAGTCATTTGAGGATTTGCGATTTTCAATTTGCGATTTGCGATTGCCGACGGACAAGCTAACTTTTATTTATTCAAAAATAATCAGTTATGTTAAAGAAAAAGAAGTTTTACCACAGATTTTCACAGATGGACACGGATTTAGAAAGGATATTTTCAGGTAATAAACATCATTGATTTTATCTTTTCTTATCATCTCGTGTTTATCTGTGAGTATCTGTGGTTAAAACTCTTCTCTTTATTCTAAATTTGTCCGACCACGTATTTATTTTGCCTTTTTACTTTTACCTTTTGCCTTTCATTCATTTCGTTCCGACAAAACGATAGCCGACACCGACCACCGTTTCGATACAATCGCCGCAATCGCCTAGTTTTTGCCGCAGACGGCGGATGTGAACATCTAAAGTCCGTGTGTCGCCGAAATAGCTGTAACCCCAGACATTATCGAGCAAGTTCTGGCGGGTGGCGACTCTGCCCGTATTTTTTGTTAAATATGTGAGCAGAGCAAATTCCTTTCGCGTTAATTTTACTTCTTCTTCTTCGCAAAACACACGCATATCGGTAAAATCAACCGAGAGTTTTTCATCTTTGTATTTTGAAACGGTTTCGGAATCCACGCGACGCAGAACGGCTCTGATTCTGGCAACTACTTCTTTGACCGAAAAAGGTTTTGTGATGTAATCATCCGCACCGATCTCCAATCCTTTGATCTTATCCATTTCGGCGGCTTTCGCGGTCAGCATTATCACCGGAATTTTCTCCGTTACGGGTTCGCGGCGAAGTCTTCGGCATAGTTCGATCCCGCTCATTCCGGGAAGCATTAAGTCCAGTAAGATCAACGAAGGCGGTCTGTTTTCGTCCAAAGCAAGCCGCAAACCTTTTTCGCCCGATTCGGCGATTGCGATGCGAAAACCTTCGCGTTCAAAGTTATATTTCAAACTCTCCGCAATGTCCGCTTCGTCCTCTACAATTAAAATATAATGCCTCATAAATTATCTGTTTTACACATTTGAAAAATTAAATTTCAGAAAATAAATTTCAGCATATTTCACAAACTTTAATTGCGTATTACAAAAGCATTAACAAAATGTTAATTTTTTCTAGCCCGCACCGGAAACCTTCATTTGTTCTTTGGGTATCAAAAATTCCTTTAACTTTCCGCAGTTCGCAGAAATTTCGCTCCAACTTTCGATTTCGAGTTCAATTACTGCTAAAGCCGCCGTCGGCATTCCCGGATTTTCACCGCTCAAAATTCTGACCAGACTTTCAAAGCCCGGATTGTGTCCGACGATCATTACCGAATCAAATTCGTCTTCAAACTCGGCGATCAAATACAACAAACTTTGCGGACTGGCTTCATAGATTTTGTGGTTAAACTGAATTTCCGCATCAAGTTCCGCCGCATCTTTAACGAGTGTCGCCGTTTGTTTTGCTCTTTCGGCGGGCGAACTGACGATCAGATCAGGCACGAGATTTTTAACCTTCATCAATTCGCCCATAAACGGTGCGGCTTTTTCGCCTCGCTCATTAAGCGGACGTGCAAAATCGGAAAGTTCGGGAAAATCCCAACTCGATTTGGCGTGGCGTAAAATAAAAAGTGTTTTCATTTTTATAACTCCATTAAATAAAATTTAATTTCACTCAGCTTTCAAAACGATCGGACGCGGTTTGGCGATGGCTTCGAGCGTTTTCAAAATTTTTTTCTGCAAAGCTTTATTCTTTCCGGCGGCAAGCAAAATGTCCGTGATCGAAATGATTCCGCTTAATCTTTCTTTTTTATCAAGCACGGGAAGTCTTTTGATCTGATGCTTTCGCATTTTTTTCAGCACATTTTCAACCTCGTCCTTTTCCGAACAGATAAATACTTTACCGTTAAGAATATCACCGATCGGGATTTTTGATGCAGTTTTTTTCTGCAAAAAAACTGCAATCGCAACATCTCTGTCGGTTACAGTTCCGACGACTTCCGATTTATCATTTACAACCGGAACAATTCCGCAATCTTTTCCCCGCATAATCCCGACGGCTTCGGCTAAATTGTCTTCCAATTGGCAAAAACCGACTGTTTTTGTCATTATTTTATTTACTTTCATATTTTTTTAAAATGCTTAAGTAGAGCAATTTTTAAATTTTCCGGTACTTCTCATTCTTGGCATTGACCTCTTTATAATGTCTGTTTAGTTTAGTCCTTGCCGTTTCGATTGAAAATTGCCAGTTGATTTTTATCGCCTTTTCTTCTCTTTCCCTGATTATCGCCAGCACTTGTTTCTCCAATTCTTGGTCCGTTTCAGTTAATCTTAGATGTTGTTTTTTCATACATCTAAATAAATACCTAATCACTACTTAATTTAAAAATTGCTCTACATTACAATTATCAGGTATTATTTACAGAATCGTGAAAAAGTAGATTTCTGCTTGGAGAAACGGAAAGAAAGACAAAAAGACCTACGCAAAAAATATAATCAAAACGGCATCCGTGAACGCCTTTTAGCCCGTTGCAAATAATTTCGTCGAAACGATTTAATATATGCTCCGCTTTCTAACAGATGAAGATTATAACAACCACCTTCTGCGTAGTCTGCTTCGCTGCGTGGTCAGCTTCGCCGCCTGACGTTACTTGATAACTGTCCGTTGACAAACATCGGACGGACAACGAAACTCAAAATATTCTCATCTGTCTGAAAGTTTCTATTTGGCAATTTACTTTAAAATAATGTAAGTTGGAAAAAAGTTTGACAAGCAAAAGTTTTTGAGTATAAATGGTCAGACGCGGAGTTAGTCTGGCTTTTTTTTTGGCAGTTTCAAAATGTAGTAATAAATATAAAATGAGTAAAAATTTAGTAATAGTTGAATCGCCCGCGAAGGCAAAAACGATAAATAAATACCTCGGAAGCGATTATATTGTGATGGCTTCGATCGGGCATATCAAGGATTTGCCGACGAAGGATTTGGGTGTTGATGTGGACAATGATTTCGAGCCGACCTATGAAGTTATTCCCGATAAACGTAAGCGTAACAATAAGAAAACGGTTTCGGATCTGAAAAAAGCGGCTAAGGCTTCGGACGCAATTTATCTGGCGGCTGACCCCGACAGAGAAGGCGAGGCGATCTGTCAGCATTTGGAAGAGGAATTGACCAAACGCAATAAAAAGCCCGTGTTTCGCGTGATGTTTAATGAGATCACGAAAAAGGCGATTCTTGAAGCATTTGAACATCCGAAGGAAGTTAATTCCGATTTAGTTGA
>JBGTKR010000464.1:0-1755 GCA_041744535.1 Pyrinomonadaceae bacterium | reverse complement strand
GACTGTGCCGAAACTTCTTTCTGCAAAGAATCAACATATTCAATCGCTTTCTTCTGCTGTGCCGGCGGCAAAACTTTGATTTTTTCCAATAAAACTTCTTCCGATGTCATAATTTCACCTCGTTTGCGATTTTAACACAGTAAAAGACAGCCCGCGCGTCAGATAGGGCGCAAATCTACCGCATAAACTTCCGCCGAATCGCCGACACCAAAAAGTCTACTCCGATAATGCCGTTGCAACTTCTTTTAAATCTTCTATTGGAATTTCCGACAAATTGATTATCGAAAAATATCTTTCACCTAAACTTGTCAATATCATTTTGTTTGGAGCAACATCGTCAAGCCCAAACATTGCTTCATAATTGAATCCATATCCAATTGAAGCCGTAATAAACCCATCTCCTTGTTCAGAGGCAACATTTAAGCGAGCGATTAAGCCTAGATTATATAATTGGAAAATTTCCTGTAAAATTGGGAGTAAACCATTTGATAAAGCCATTTCCTCCTGCATCTCAGACAGAGAAACATTTAATAGATTGTTATTCTCTAACTCATTTTTTCTGTTAAATAAAGCTAGCAAACACATCTGTCTGTAAGTCATATTTTCAACAATTTGTAAAACATGGTTTGCTTCAGCAACACTTATTTCAACTTGAAAAGCCGTATTTGTAAATATCCTTGAAATAAATTTGATTTTCTTTTCTTGATGTTGATTTTTGCTTTTTAATAATACGCCTTCAAAAATTTCCCCTGCATTTGAAAATGAACTTTCATCGTTTCTGACAAAAAAATCATCATTACGTGGAACTTCTCCAGCATTTAATCTGTTTTGCACTTCACTTGTTACATAAGTTGTAGTTGCTGCAATTCTGATTTCTTCTCGATGAGAAAGTTTTCTTTTTATAACATCCAAAGTAACTTGCTTAATGACTCCTGTTAGTGAAGCACCTATTGCCCCTCCCAGCGCAGCCCCAGGTGCATCTGCTAAAAGAAACCCAAGAAGATTTCCTGTAGCAGTTCCAATAACATTACTTCCCGTATCAATGATTTGCTTTAATTGTTCTCTATCTTCATTTTCCATGGCTTTTATTTATCAAATTTCATCGGGATTCTTACATCATTCTTTTCAGCAAATTCAATCGCTTCTTCATAACCCGCATCGGCGTGGCGAATAATTCCCATTCCGGGATCGGTGGTTAAAACTCTTTCGATGCGTTTGGCGGCTTCGGGCGCGGCAGTCGGCGACGATGACTTGTCCGTCAAATCATATTTTATTTGCCGATAATCAAAATAGGATAGTTTACTTGTCATTGTAAAAGCGGAAAAGATAAAAACCTTCTTGACTCTGGTCTTAGCAATACCTTCGCCAAATTTAAAATTTGTCCAAAAACCACCAGAATTGCGGCTGTATGTTGTGCTTTTCAAATTGCCGCATACAAAATATAGTAGCCAAAATTACTATTAAAAAATTTGGCGAAGGTAGTGGTCTTAGCACAAGGGTTTATAATCGGATTTAATGAACAGTTCCAGTTTTCAAATCGGAGAACTCGCGGCGCGAACCGGCGTTAGCGTGGATGCTGTCCGGCATTATGAAAAATTGGAACTTATTTCTACTTTGTCAGATTAAAAATCAACCGCGGATGAACGCGGATAAACGCTGATTTTTTTTTCTCTAATTTTAACGGTTTTAACTGATTTATCCGCGTTCATCCGCGAAAATCTGCGGCTAATTTTCTTGAGTTTCAACTTTCAAAGT
>JBGTKR010000463.1:0-7058 GCA_041744535.1 Pyrinomonadaceae bacterium | reverse complement strand
TATTCGTCCGCTGAATTTCCGCCACGGCGCGATGGGCGTTTATGCCAACGAAATCGCCTGGAAAGATCTAAAACGCATTTTTCAATACATCTTTCAGCCTTCGCATTTCGGCGGCGGTTTGCCGCAGCTTATTCCGCACACGGTCAAGCCGAATGCGCCGTTTATGATCGGCGAGGATTTGCAAATTACGCCGCTCGAAGTAATTCACGGTAAACTTCCGGTCATCGCGTACCGCTTCAACGATTTCGCCTATGCGACCGATCTGAAAACAATTCCGAATGATTCGATGGACGGCTTGCGCGATTTGGACGTTTTGGTTCTGGACTGCGTCAGGATCAAACCGCATTCGACGCATCTTTGTCTGGAAGAAGCACTCGCTTATATCGAAGAACTAAAACCGAAACGCGCATTTTTAACGCATTTAAATCACGATATTCTTCACGAACGCGAGTCACGTCTTCTTCCCGATAATGTGAAATTGGCTTATGATGAATTAATCGTGGAGGATTAAATGTTTATTTTTATTGAATGGAAATAGGAGAATAAATCAATGATTATTTCACGCAAGTTTCAAACTCTTTTCCTTGTTATTTTTTTCTCAACTATAACTTTTGCTCAACCGGAAACAGATCAAGACACCAAACAATCTGCGTTCAAAATTCAACTCGCGCAAACATTAAACGAAACAGCAGAATTAAAATTGGCTGAAAACAGAGCTTTTGTTTATGCCAGAGTGGGCAAATTATATTGGAAATTTGACGAAAATCGCGCTCGACAAATTTTTCAAAAATCAATTAACGAACTTGTCAAGGCACAAAACGAAGCCGAACCGGATAAAAACAATTCCCAAAGAAGAACGGATTTGCTCGTTTTTGGTAAAACACGACAAAAGATTTTAGACATAATTGTTTCTCTCAATGCAGACTTGGCATTCAAATTTTTAATAGAAAGCCGTTCGTCAACAGTTAAAGACGCATTTGCCGGAATATCAAATGAACCTGCGATAAATACCTACAATGGTATGTCATCAGATAAATTAATCGTTCAACAGGAAAAAATGTTGCAATCACGACTTTATGAATTGGTCGCCGATCAGAATCCGGATCGCGCCGTTGTCATTTTGAGCGATATTCTGCGTAAAAACTATTCTTATAATACGATTCGATTATTGGAAAAAATCTATCAAAAAGATGAGAAAACCGCAGGCATATTATTTAAAGAAATTATTCAAAAAACACTTTCCGCAGATTTCAATCAAAATTCGGAGGAATTTCAATTAGCTAATTATCTTTTATTTGAATCAGCACAAGAAAGTTTTGTCGGAAAATCTCTTACACACGATATTGAAACGCTTCACAAATTAGCGGAAAAAGTTGCGGATTTTTTAATTCAGACAGCTGACCGTAACGCTGAATACACCGTAACCGATGTAACCCCTATATTATTAAAGATTTTGCCCGAACGTGCCGAAGAACTTAAACAAAAAACCGTTCCGCGACGGCGTTCTGCTTTTGAGTTTTTCCCGCAATACAAACAAGCAATCGAACTTCTACAAAGCAATGCAACGGCAGAAGAACTTTTGGACGAAGCCGATAAGTATCCGCCCGGTTTCAAAGAGCAAATTTACGTTGCCGCAGTAAATAAAATTGCGCTTACCGGCGATGTAAAACGGGCAAAAGAAATTTTGATCAAAAATTTTCCTGTTGGGCGGCAAGCTGAAATGATTGCCGCGCTTAATCTTCAACTTGCATATCGTGCCATCAAAAAAGGTGAAATTGATGCGGCAAGCGAATTTATCGAAAAATCGCCGGAAAATACACGAGTTGAACTTTTCATAAATTTGGCAGAAAATATTTTGCTTAAAAGTTCGGACGGCACACCAAAAGCCTTGTTTATTTTGGAAAAAACACGAAAGTTGATTTCTGACACACCGATAAATCTTAATGAAATAAATAGAATGGGACAATTGGCTGTGGCATATTCAAAGATTGAACCTGAAACCGGTTTTACATTGTTAAATAGTGTAATAAAAAAACTTGTCCAAGTGAATGAAGCCGATTTCATAGTCAAAGATTTTCGGGGAGATTATAATTTCCACAAAGGTGAATTAATAATAGATTCCAGTTCTCTTTTTATCGGTTATGCGGAGTTGCAAAATTCATTAACCAAGTTATCGCAAACGGATTTTGATAAAACACTAGAAATTATAAATAAAATACCGCGCACGGAAATGCGAATTACGTTTAAATTACAAATATTGGAAAACACTTTAATACAATAAAGACTTTGTGAAATGAATCTGGAAACCGAAAGATTGTATATCCGACCGATAAAATCTGAAGATTTGGACGATTTTCTCGAATATCGCTCCGATCCGAAGGTTTGCGAATTTCAGGGTTTTCAGCCGATGACGCGGGAAACAGCGGCAAAATTTATTGAAAACTTGAAAAACGCCGAATTCGGAATCGCGGGCGAATGGATTCAGCTCGGCGTGGAACTCAAAGACGAGAAAAAGTTGATCGGCGACATCGGTCTGAAACCGGAAAGTTATGAAACGCGCATCGTCGAATTCGGCGTTACTTTTTCAGCGAAATACCAGAAAAAAGGCTTTGCGCGTGAGGCTTTGAGTGGCGTTTTCGATTTGCTTTTTCAGAGAGTCGGAACTCATCGCATCATCGGAATTACGGATGTAAAAAACGAAAACTGCATAAAATTGCTCGAATCAATGAATTTCCGCCGCGAAGCCGAATTTAAGCAGAGTTTTTGGGATCAAGGCAAAAACAAATGGCGCGACGAATTTCTCTACGCGATGCTCAAAAAAGATTGGAATAAATGATAAATGATAAATGTATTTGCTTAGTATAGAAGATAAAATAACATTATCCATCAAAAGTTCAACTTACATTCAAGAAAGCGGGCGCAAAGCAACCCTTCCCGACCTGAAATTATTATTAAGTATTTTGATAAAACCTTATCTTTATTCAAGATAAGGCGGAAAAAGAATAAGTTAAATACATTTTCAGGTTAGGAAGGGTTGCTTTGCGCCCGCTTTCTTTGATAATTGCAATCTAAAACGGGTAATGTTATTTAACTTTTTTTGCTTATCATTAAAGTTTCCAGAAAATCGGGACTAAAAATATAGTTACGACAAAGACAATCAGCGTTAGAATCGTGCCGATTTTGACGAAATCCATAAATTTGTAGCGTCCGGGCGTATAGACGAGAACGCAAGCGGGTTCGAGCGGTGTCATAAACGAAAATGAAGCCGCGTAAGTTATTGTTACGGCAAAGGTTCGAGGATTCAAACCGAGCGCAACAGCGGTTTGCACGGCAACGGGCAGGACGACCAGCGCGGCGGCTTGATTCGACATCGGCTGCGTCAGCAAGACCGTCAGAAGAAAAAATCCGGCTAAGACGGCGGTCGCGCCGAAATCCTGGAAATAAACGACGATCAGATTTGCCAGATATTTATCCGTTGCGGTGCTTTCCATCGCCGTTCCGAAGCTCATCATACAGGCGATTAAAACCAAAAGGCGAAAATCTATCAGACCGTAAAGTTCGGCGTAGCGGACGGTTTTCGTCGCCAGCAAAACCATAACGCCGAGCAAGACGGCGATTGCCAGCGGGATTTGGTAGCCGGTAAAAGTTCCCGATAGCGAAAGCGTCAGAAAAACGGCGAAAGCGGCGATTGCCCAGCGTCTTTTTTCCGTACGCATACTGCTTGCCGAAACGTCTTCCAAAAGCATCAGTTCGTTTTGCATGACGAGCGGCTCGATCAGGCGGCGTTTTCCCTGCACGAGCAGAACGTCGCCGAACTTGAACTTCACGCTGCTGATCTTATCGAGAAATGTTTCGCCGTGACGGTTGACCGCCAGAACGGTCAGATCGTAGTTTTGGCGGAAATGGAGCGTTTTCAGATTTTGCCCGACAAAACGCGAATCGCGCATTATCATCACTTCAAACAGCTCGATGTCTTCGCTTTCCAGATCGCGGTCGTTGAGTTTGAAATCGGCTTTGATCTCGAGTCCGGCTTCGGCTTTGACGTTTAAGATATTCGTCAATTTGCCTTCGACGATGAGCAGATCGCCGGCTTCGATGCGTTCATTCGGACTCGGCGCGATTCTTTGTTCGTTGCCGCGGATAATGCCGAGAATATTCAGATCTAGTTCGACATTGATATTGGCTTCGGCAAGCGTTTTGCCGATCAGTTTCGATTGCGGCAGCACGATCACTTCGGAAATATATTCGCGGATGGCGTATTGTTCGGTCAGAGAATCTTCGCCGCCGCGGTTGGGCAGCATTTTTCTGCCGATAAACAGCATATAAATGATGCCGAGCAGCGCAGCGATCACGCCGACCGGAGTCAATTCGAACATCGTATATTCATCCATTCCGTAACGCTTCAACGCACCGCTGACCGCCAGATTCGTCGAAGTGCCGATTAAAAGACAGCTTCCGCCCATAATCGTGCCGAAGGCGAGCGGCATCAGGAGTTTTGAAGGCGCGATATTGGCGCGGTTTGCCAAACCCAGTACAAACGGAATAAGCATTGCGGCGGCGGTCGTGTTGTTCATAAAGGTCGAGGCAATCGTCCCGACCATCATTATTAAAAACACGAGCAGAAATTCATTATCGCCCGCCACTCGGTAGAGCCTGCGCCCGATCAGATCAACCAGTCCGGTTTTGACGAGTCCGCCCGTCAAAACAAAAAGTCCGGCGATGGTAATAATAATGTTGTCGCCGAAGCCCGCCACGCCTTGCTGAATATTCAAAATTCCGGTCAAAACCAGACCGATCACGAGAATTATACCGACGACATCAACGGGAATTTTTTCCGTCGCAAAAAGCACAACGGCAACCAGCAGGAGAATTAAAGTGATCGCAATTTCGGGTGTCATTGTGAAAAAGGATACAGATTTTTTCACAATTTGTGAAGAAAAAAATGCTGGAAGAAAAAACAAGGTAGATTTTAATTTTCAATTTATAAACTGTACCAGGCAAATCCTTTAATCAAGCAGTCTGCGGCAAGTGCGCATAAATCAGAATTAAATTTTGCCAAAATCAATGCTGGATTTAATTGTGGCTGTTCAGAATATCTAAACCGGCGTTGATTCTTTAATTGAAGTTTTATGTTTTTTTTACTTGAAAAGAATAAATTTAGAGATTTATAAGTGTCCCAAAAGCCATACGTTTTTGGGATTTTAGTTATGAGACGACTTATGAAACCAAGTGGAAAATAGCTTTAGTTGTGAATTTGGTGTTAAGTGGCAATACAATCAACAGTTTGCGCGTCTCAAAAACGTATGACTTATGACACATTTTTGACCGTAATTATTTTGTGTCATAAACGGGCATTTTCGAAACTAATTTTTATATAGTTTTTACCTCACTGAAAATAGCGCCCTTTATACCTAAATCAGTGACGGTCTTCACAAATTTCTCTGTTACCAAAATAATTGTTGTGAAATTACTAATACGGAATATATCAATATTAGTGGGAAGTGAGGAATGTTCAATTAGAATTTTGTTAGGCTTTGATGCACTGTCTCTGCCACATCCATCACAATATTTTAATTGATTGCCGTCATAAACGCCGTTTGTTAGTTTGCCCTTTAATGGTAAATCAAACTCGAATATTTCCTGCTCTTCTTTCTTGAATTTCAATTCTGCCTTTACCGAATTTGGTAATGATAAACCGCTATCCTTTAACTTTTCTAATGCACATGCTTCAAGGCAAATCGTCCACCACGCTCTCCAGACAAAGCCGTCAAGTCGCCCGCCAACAGCTTTGCCGATTGATGGACCGAATACTGCTCCCGGTTTTAATATCATTAATTGTGGAAAAGCGTCGGCAACCTTCTGTCGTAATCTAAGAAATTCGTCAAGCCGTTCTGTTCGGGCTACCCGATAAAGTTTCTCATCGAGAAAATTAGTAAGGTCAACGCTTGGATATTCGAGACCGACGGTTGACCAGGTTTGATTGCAAACTGGACAATTTACACCGGGCAATCCCCATTTGTGAATAGCATCTATGTGTCCAGCTTTTCTTCGGAATTGGTCTTCTATAATCTCGAAAAATTTCATTTCTAGAGTATTAACGATTCATCTCAATAAGGGTCGTTTATGGAACGCTTCTAAATAATAGACTAAGGCTTTAATGCAACGCCCTTTTCATCTATTGTTGGAGTTGGAACAGGCGGGACTGCGCCTTTCGGAACAATAAAAAATTCTGCTGTAGTATCTTCACGAAACCCGCCTTTGATTATGACAATACGATTCTGTGTAATTTTTTCTTCTTGAAGCATTTGTTTAGCATTGCTGAAAAGATACCCACCATATTCCACAATTTTAGGGTTTGCGTAAACAATAATATACGCTTGGGCGGTAGGTTTTTTCCTTAAGACTTTACCGAATCTTGCGATGCCCATTCCTAATTCCGTATTGCAAAAATATAGAACTTCGGTAATTTTTTCGGCTTTTGGAACTGAGACAGATTTCGGTGAATTTCCCTGAGCCGCATAAGGAATTACGAACATAATTACGAGGACTATTAGCAGCAGAGTTTGATTCATATTCTTTTATTCCAAATTTGTTTCATAAAGGGTCGTTTTTGACACAACCTATTGTAACACAGTGTCTATTTTACAAATTGTGTTCGGTTAAAATAGAGATCGGCGGTCAAAGACAGCCTGCTTAACGATTGTCATTTTATTTAAGCAACTTGGTATAACGCAACCCGCCATTTTCTTTACTCGTTGAAAAAACCCGCGATTAAAATTATTTTTTCCTGAACTGAAAAACTGTCAGTCAGCTTGTAAATTCTGCTGATATTGATGGCGACTCGATTATCTTAGAATCTGTGTTCAAAATCTTGAGTTCCGTTAGGAACGATATATTTATAGCTAATAGAGAGCAAATTTTAGTAGAGTTCCGTAGGAACGGCATATTTTTATGCCGTTCCTACGGAACTCGATTCGTATATTTGACGCGTTTTCTATAAATATCACGCTCCTACGGAGCTGATTTATGAGTTTTCAAACAGCTTCTGACAAAATCAA
>JBGTKR010000462.1:0-4795 GCA_041744535.1 Pyrinomonadaceae bacterium | reverse complement strand
TTAATGGAACTGCATCAAAATTATAAATGGGCAATTAACAGTAGTTCACGAAAAAAAGTAACAAAGGCGGAAACCCGCGTGTCAACAAGGGTGCTGTTGGCAAATCAGCAAGTTTCTAATCAAACAGCACCCTCCATAACTGTCGGGTTTCCGCCTTGTTTCCACTAAATTCTCAGTAGAACCAAACATTTGGAATTTCAGCTTTACCATACAATGAGTTAAAATTTATTCGTGATAAAAAGATTTGAATTTCAAATTTCCAAAAAATTCCATAAAAAACGTCTGGACGAATTTTTGTTTAATGAATTTACTTCACTAAGCAAGGCTTATCTGCGGCGTGTCGTCAAGGAAAAAAGTTGCGAGTTGAACGGATATGAAGCAAATTCCGGCATCGTGCTGAAAAAAAATGATTTTGTCGAAATAGAAATTGATATAAAACAGGAAAAAGCAATGAAAGCGGAGAAAATGCCGCTCGAAATTGTGTATGAAGATTCCGAAATAATCGTCATTGAAAAACCTGTCGGAATGCTCGTTCATCCGACGAATTATGAGCGAAACGGCACATTATTAAACGGTTTAACATATTATTTAAATGAAAATTCCAACGGAAATTTATTTATTCGTCCGCACCTGATTCATCGGCTTGACCGCGAAACTTCGGGATTGATCCTGATCGCCAAAAATCCGCAAGCGTCAAAAATTTTATGCGGTCATTTTAAACGAAAATTATTTGAAAAAAAGTATCTTGCATTAGTTGAAGGAATTGTCGAAGAAGATTTCGGAGAGATAAAAACCGAGATCGGGCGGGACGAAATTAAGCGAAAGTGGAAAGTTATGCAAAATGCTAAATCTTCTCACACCAAATTTGGAGTTATTAAAAGATTTGAGGACAAAACTTTGTTAGAACTTGAACCCGTTACGGGCAGAACAAATCAATTGAGAATTCATTGTAACTATTTAGGGCATCCGATTTTAGGAGATAAGATACACGATAATAATGATTTTGACAGACTTTGCCTGCACGCATCAAAGTTGAGTTTTTGGCATCCGAACGGTTCTGAAAGGTTAATTTTTGAAAATAATCATCCTTCTTTCTTAGAAAAAGCTTTGGTTTAAAGTATTTTGTTATTTAGGAAATAGAAATTGCTGTTCAAAATTATAAATTTAATTAATAAAACCTATCGGTGATGATTTTTTATTAAATTATGAAAGTTTTTCCAAACAATTCTGACACAAACAATTTTCGAATGTTGATTTTAGTTCTTTTCTGTTTTCTTCTGAGATTTTAACATTGAAGCACCAACAATCTTTTGATGTCGCACCGCAGGTAAATTCATTTCCGCAAGATTCGCAGGTAGAAAATTCTTTATATTTTTCGGAAATCAGACCGCTTGCTTTATTTAGTTTCATAAATCACATCCTTACTTGATATTAACATTTAATCGTAAATTCAGTTTTTGTTTCGCTGCAATTATTCAGTTCGAAAATGCTTTCGTCATTTTCCGTGATCGGGTAAATATGAATTTATAACCAATACCTTCGCCAAATTTTTTTAAGGCAGATTGTGCCACTACATTTTGTGGTTGTCATTTTGAATACATACAATATACAGACGCGAATTTGCCATTTTAAGGCTAAATTTAAAATTGGCGAAGGTATTGTATAACACAACAAGTTTTTTATAATATAAAATATCGTTTAACATTATTAAATAATTCTTGCTTTTTTTTAAGTTTCTTGTTAAAGTTTTAACTACCCAAGGTCACAATTGGGAATTAGTATTAAGATTAATCCTTCCGCAACCTTTCAAAATAAACGGTCTTTATGAACGAATTGACTCATTTTGAACGATGCTAAGTTTACATATTGCTTTAGCATTAAGTGTTAAATCAATATGTATCAACAATTAGATTTTATTTCATACTGGCATCATATTTGCACTTTGCAGGCAGTGACGTATTTTATTAGCCGTGACTAATTATTTTTAATAGATATTTCAATCAAAGACAAAAATAAAAGTTCTCCATTAATAATTCTCCACAATTCAGGATGATAAAAAAGAAAAAAAATCCATCATCATATAACAAATCAAATCTAGGATTCAGTATTATTGAACTTCTGGCAGTAGTTCTGATATTGGGCATAGTTACAACATTTTCTTTAATGATGACGGTGAAATCCAGTTCTTCATTTAAACTTTCAAATTCCGCTACCACAATGCAGACTTATTTGGAGAGGGCGATTTCAGATGCCAAGCGGCGTAATGCCAAAGGGGCGGAAAGAGCAAAAATAACCGTTTTAAGCACCGGGAGTTATGAAGTTAGAATTGATGCCGACGGCGATGGCAGTCCTGAAAACGTGATAATTAATCTACCGGATCGAATAAAATTTTTATATGATCCGACTTCACCTCCTCAAGCAACAATAGATTGGCGTGGGAATATTGATGAAGGAGAAGTAAGATTTGTTTTAAGATCAGAATACGGAGAAACATCCGAGATTGTTTTATCCAAAAAGGGCGATGCAGACATTGACGGCAAACCTTTTGTTATGCCGACCGTGACAAATACACCAACGTCCACAGATGTTGATTCATCAACTGTTTTGATTGGAAATACTTCGGCAAATGAAAGTATGTCGCCAACACCAACACCAACACCTTTACCATATTGCGAAAATAAACAAACTCCTGAAGCAAGCAATTGCCGATGTTATGAAGGTAAAATAATTGATGATAAAGGTAATTGTAAGTAGAAGTTAAATAATGGATGTTATTAGTTGGAGTAAATGATTAAAAAGAAGACAAAAAATAAAAAAACTTTTAACCTAAAATCAGAAAGACGGGGGTTTAGTCTGATTGAATGTGTTATTGCTCTGTTGATTTTGATGGTCACCAGTCTGGCAATAATATCAGTTCTGCATTACACATTTAAGAGCAGCGAAAGTGCAAGAAAAAGAATGGCTGCTATGCTGCTTGCCGAAAATCAACTTGAAACGCTTCGAAATACTAAATTTATCAACCTGACTGCCGGAACAACAACTCAACAAAATGTGGTTTATGATGGAATAAAATATGTAGTTGTTATAACAATTACCGATACCGATATTTTATTTGGAGACACAGCAGCAGGTCCTGAAGAAAAACAAGTTACAATAACCGTTTCTCCCAATCAAGCCACACTAAACGCCGAATCAGTTACTTTAACCACAGCTCGTGCCAATAATCGTCCCGGTCCAAACAAAGAAGTTAATAATCCCTGATTAACCGCCAATAAACAATGAAAAAGATTAATATAAAACGATCTAACAAAAAACAGAGGGGTTTTTCACTGCTGGAGCTGATGATAGCAATGACGATCACGCTTAGTATTCTGACTTTGGCATTTTATTTATTGGGGGAATCTTTACATCGAAAAGAACGTGACGAAACTAAAGTTGCCGCTTTAGCAGATGCAAACCACGCATTAAGTATATTGTCAAAAGAAATTTCTAATGCCGGATTCGGATTAAAAACAAACGGACTGGCGGCGGCAGATTGCGGAGAAGATAAAATCCGTGTCAGGGCAAACTTAAATGCACTCGAAAAAAATACAACCAGCAATAGTGTAGATGACCGGGATGAGGACATAACCTTTTCTTTAGTTTCCGATTCAAGCGGCAGCACTGCTTTGGTTCGAAGCGATATTGCACAAAATGACTCGGTAATAATCGCCACGGCAATTGACGACTCCGATATTAACAACGACGGAAACGGTGATGGACTTACATTCACATACCTTGACGAAAACGGGAATGAAGTAACACCGAACAAGGCTGTCAGAATCAAAATAATTTTGCGTATAATTCTTCCGCAAATCGGTCATCCGGGAGCCCCCGGCTACCAACCGTCATTTACTAAACAACTATACGCATCTGTAATTATAAATAACTCAAACCTGCTCAACTATTAAACACTATCTGCTCCTGCCTGTTGTTTAATGAAAACCGGAGAATTTTAATAATGATTAACAAAAAATGTTCATATATTACAAACAGCCGCAATAATGAAAAAGGTATTGCGTTGGTTACGGTTGTTTTGCTTTTAATGCTTTTAATGGTCGTTTGCGGAGCAATAATTTTGATTACTTCAGTATCGAATATTACTACGATTGACGCGGTTGCAGAGAAACAAGCTATGCGGGCGGCTGAAACGGGAATGCAGAGAACTCTGAATTTATTAAGGGGAAATGGAAATGGTGAGGCACTCAGCTTTAAAAAAGCAGCCATCCGAACACTTTCAAATACAGCTTCCGATTGGGTGCCGTATCCGCGTCTGTCAAAATGGTTAAATTATAATTACCCCTCTACTCAGCCCGACCGGGTTACTTTAACGTCAGGTTATACTCCTGCCAATGGTTTAGCTTTCAGCGTAAAAATTGTGGCTCCCGATGCGATACCTTCAGTTGTCCCGACTCCAAACCCGAATTTTGTTGACGGATCGGTTATCAAACCGGAAAGCGGGATCAAACCTGACAAACCGAGTTGGCATCCATGGAATTGTGCTCACTGCTCCTGGGATTACACTCATTGCAGTATGTATAATCCTCCAAACAATGGAACTTACAGAGGTGACGGTTATGGATGCCGCCATAAACACTGCACACCTCCGGCTGCTGGAACAGGAGCGAATGACGGCTATCAACGCTTGTTAATTAAGGTTACAGGATACGGTCCGAGAGGAGCCAAAAAAGAATTGGAACTGATGGTCAAAATAGCTATTTTTGAGTTAGAAGGTGAGCCGCTTATATTTATGCGG
>JBGTKR010000461.1:0-7308 GCA_041744535.1 Pyrinomonadaceae bacterium | reverse complement strand
AGTCATAAACAACGATCAGTCCGACTCGAAATATCTGCGTTCCAGAAACAATTCGGTGCGTGTCGAGATATTTGTGCCGAAAAGATCGAATCTGAAAATCACGAGTCAGAAGGAAATTCGTCTGGAAGGCGTAAGCGGCGAACTCGATTTGAACGGCGGCGACGGGACGATAAATGTTCGGGATTCCAACGGAAAATTGAATGTTAAAAATATTGACGGAACGGTTCGCATCATCGGTTTTGACGGCGAATTGGCAGCGAATTCGGTGGACGGCGATGTTTATATGGAAGGAAATTTCAGCACGATCAAATCTGAATCCGTTGACGGAAGCGTTTATTTGACTTTACCCGATGATGCAAACGCGACCTTGACGACAAACGGAGCGGTTGATTTCGGTAATATGAAAGTTAAAAACATTGTCAGCAAGGAAAAACTTAAAACGGTCAGCATTGGCAACGGCGGTTTGAAATACAATTTTATGTTTACCGACGGCAAATTATTTGTTGGCCCTTTGAGTTCTATGAAAAATAATTAAATTAACGTGAGTTCGAGTTAAAAGTTATTGAATAATAAAGACTTAATTGATTTTCAATGAATCTTAGCGACCTTTGCGATAACCTTTGCGTTCTTTGCGGTTAATTCTTATTTTTTTTACCGCAAAGGTCGCAAAGATGAAGACGCAAAGAAACACGAAAGGCAAGAATAACAACAGTTTAGAAGTCTTTTCTTATCTCGAACCGACGTTAAATTAAATACGGAGTTTCAAAAAAGTTTATACTTTTTACTTTTTACTCGGTGCATAAGTATTTTTTGGAACTCTTTTTCTAAATCTTCGTTAATTTATAAAACAGATGCGGTTTATTCTCTGTTTCCAATCTTAATTTATAAATTCACTTAAACAAATCATACCAAAGAGGTGAAGTATGAGCAGGATTTTTGCATTCATAACTATTTTATTTATATCAATCAATGTTCAAGCCCAGAAACCGCAGCCGTCGGGAATTGGTAGTCCGAAAGTTGAATCGGAAAATATAGAAACGACGGGCAATGATACAAACGATAATATAAAAGCAACATACGGAAAAACGATTCCGCCCGAAAAATCAAAGCCGATAAGTATTCCGAAAATAAGTGCGGAAAACGGAATCAGAATTGACGGCAGATTGGACGAGGAGATTTGGGCGACTGCCGCTGTTTTTAAAGATTTTATCCAAACCGCACCGGGCGACAATATTGCTCCTTCAAAACCGACCGAAGCATATATGATGTATGACGAAAAAAACTTGTATATCGCCTTTAAATGTTGGGATGAAAAGGACAAAATCCGTGCGACGGTGGCGAAACGCGACGAGGTTTTCGGCGAAGATAATGTCCGCGTCTGGCTCGATACATACGACGATCAACGGCGGGCTTATGTTTTGGGTTTTAATCCCTTGGGAATTCAGGCGGACGGGATTTTTACCGAAGGTCGCGGAACTGATTTTTCGGTTGATATTGTGATGGAATCGAAGGGAATGATTCACGATTGGGGTTGGTCGGTGGAAGTCAAAATTCCTTTCAAGTCTTTGCGGTATGCGGCGGGGAGTGGAAAAAATTGGGGATTTAACGCCGCCCGCAATATTGATCGTTTGAATGATGAATTCGATTCCTGGATGCCGAATGACCGGAATATTTCGGGAAACCTGATTCAGCACGGGAGAATCACGGGTTTTAATGAGATCAAAGCGGAAAGAACGCTGGAAGTGATTCCGAGCATAACCGTCAGCGAAACGGGAAATCGTGTTTCGGACAGACTTATTTCCGAAGGACGTTTTGTCAATCAGCCCGTCAAAACCGATCTCGGATTAACGCTCAAATATACGATCACGCCGAATATTACTCTGGATGCGGCGATAAATCCCGATTTTGCGGAGATCGAGGCGGATGCTCCGATAGTTGAAGCAAACCGCAGATTTCCCGTGTTCTTTGCCGAAAAACGCCCGTTCTTTTTAGAGGGAGCGGATATTTTTCAAACACCGATCCGCGTATTTTATTCGAGGACGATAATTGATCCCGATCTGGCGGCGAAATTGACGGGAAAAATCGGTAAAAATTCATTCGGATTCCTTGTCGCTTCGGACAATGCACCGGGAGATTACGGCGAAAATGATCTGAATGATCCACACCGCCGACCTTTTATTGATGAATTCGTAGATAAAAATGCGTTATTTGCGGTGCTGCGTTTGAAGCGTGATATTGGCAGGGAAAATAATGTCGGATTTTTGGCAACGGTGCGTAGTTTTCCCGAAAATAAAAACTATACGGGAGGTTTCGACGGGCGTTTCAAGTTAGATCCGAAAACCGTATTTTCATTTCAAGCCGTCGCTACGCATACCCGACAATGTTTTTTTGAACCGGAATTCGATGCGACTGAAAATCCCTTTCAGGCACAAAGAAACGGCGAGATATGCGGCGGCGGAATCGTCAACGGGCAGCAAAGACTCGGCAGTATTTACAATAACTATCGCACGGGAAACGGTTTTGCATATACGGCTATTTACAATCACTCGTCCGATACTTCCGGTTATACATTTGAAGTCGGCGGCAACAGCAGCGATTACAGAACCGAAACGGGATTTCAGCAGCAAACCGACGTCCATTATGTTTTCGGCGGTTTCCGCAAAAGCACGAAATCCAAACCGCAAAATGCAATAATTCGAGCCAACTGGTTTAACGGTTTTAATTACAGCGTTAATTCAAGCGGACAGCTTATCAGCACGAACTGGAACAGCAACGTCAATTTGAATTTGCAAAAAAACACATTCGTTAATTTCTGGGGCGGAATCGAACGCTCGGCAATTTATGAAAGGGAATTCGGTTTGGTCAGAAACGAAAATCGTTTGGGCAGATTTGCGGGCGAAGATTCACGCACGGCAAATTCCGGCTGGATCGGCGGTTTTTTCCGCACGAGTCCGAGCAAAAGATTCGCAATTTTTACCGAATTGGGTTATACCCGGAATGCGTTTGATTTCGATTTCGGTGCGGGACGCAGATTTCCGCGAGTCAGTCCTTCGGCACTTTTCGGCGACGGCAGATTAGACCCCGGAACGGGCAACAGGTTTTTTATCGGCAGCGGCATTGACCTTGCTCCAACCGATCCGTTTAGAATTTCCCTGAGCGTTAATAAATCAAGGCTTGTGCGTAATGACACCGGCAGAGTTGCATTTGATTCCAATATTTTCAGTCTGCGTTCAACCTATCAATTTTCCAGATTTTTATTTACGAGAGTCAGAGTAGATTACAGCACTTTGTCTTCGAGAATAACCGGACAATACTTATTCGGATGGACTCCGAGTCCCGGAAAGGCTTTTTACATCGGGTATAACGACAATACTGGTTATAACGGATTTAATCCCTACACGGGACAACTCGAACCGGGATTTCAACGCAACAGCCGGACATTTTTTATACGTATGTCCTATCTTTTCCGTAAAAGTTTTTAATTTTAACGGAACTATCTTTTAGCCGGAGGCGTATCAATTTTAAGAGTTTTTTTAGGGACGATCCCCCCTCCAAGCAAAAATAAAAACTCTTAATTGAAAGACGGGAAAATTTTTAATAGTAATTTTTCCGTCTTTCGTTTATAATGTTGCACATATCGAATTCTCCCGAATTCTTTCCCTAATAATTTTATTACCAATCAAAACAAGTAATGGTTATCTCGGTTAATCAGATTGATTTTTTAACACAAAAACACATTAAATTGCATTGATGTTATAAGAATTTTAAGCGTAAATAAATCTAATAGAAAAATACTTCTTGTAATTTCTTAACTAATAATGTATAACTTCTAGCGGATATTATATTTCTTGTTTTTTGATAAAGGAGGACAAATGAAGCTAACCAGAAATTTTTTAGCTGCCAACCTGATTTTTTCCCTCGTTCTTATTTCTTTCCTAACTTTAGCAACACAAAGCGTTTCAGCCCAAGACACGAAAATCGCACTGCAACGCGGTTATCGCACCGGATATTCGGACGGCTATATGTCTGGATACCGCGATTCGATTGAAAATGCTGCCAGAAGTTATGCAAGACACAACGAATACCGCTCTGCCGACCGTGCTTTTAGTGAGGACTACGGTAAATTAACCGACTATAAAGACGGTTATCAGCAGGGTTTTGAGAAGGGCTACGACACGGGCTTTGAAAAACAAAGTTTCGATGCGACGATTCCCGCGACCTTGAAACAACGCGGTTTTATGGATGTAAAAGTGCCGGTCGAAACACCGAAAATAAAGGCAACTACTTCAACAACTACATCAGCGACTACTAAAGTAGATACAATCCCTAATCCGACAACCGAAAGACTTCCGGTTGAAAATAATGTAGCGGTAATGCAGCCCGTTGATAAAACGACGGTAAGTAACAACTCGACAACTAAAGTAAATACACCGACAACTAGGAAAAACACGGTTGCCGAAAACGATTACAACGATACGGAAATAGATAATATATCAATTCCCGATGCAGACGATGTATCGGATTCGACTGATACCTATGTTCAGCCAAAGCCGATCAATAACAATACAGCACCGAATATTTCAAGCCGAACCGAACCGCAGCGTTCAAGACCGAGCGGCGATGATATAGTTATTATTCCGACCGATACGGAACTAATTATCGAACTGCTTGATGAAATAGATACCAATCGTGCAAGAGAAGGCGATGCTTTCAAGGCTCGCGTGGTTTCGCCGAATGAAATTAACGGAGCGATCATCGAAGGAAGAATCGCAAAGAACCGTCAGCCCGGAAGATTAAAAAGGCGTGCCGAACTTCTGCTGTCGTTTGATCGAATCATCCTTCCCAATAACCGCTGGAGTAATTTTAATGCGGTTATTGTCGAAGTTTTGCCCATCAAAGGAGATAATATCAAACGGGTTGATGCGGAAGGACTGGTCGAAGGAACACGCCCGTATAAAAAAGACGGTATAACCATCGGAGGAGCAACCGGAACGGGATTGATAATCGGAGCAATTGCCGGCGGACCTGTCGGAGCGGCAGTCGGAGCAGGTGTCGGAGCGGCATTCGGTGTCGGTGCGGTTGTCGTTGAACGAGGCGAATATATACATCTTCAAAATCAACAGCAAATGCGTATCAAGACCGCTTATGAAACGCAGATAAGATAAACAGAACTAAACCTTTTGATTACCTTGTTTTAAGATTAAATTTGGACGCTTTTCAGACAGTCCGATCTATCAGCGTCCGTTAAATCCGCAGATTTGTGTAAGGCTTTTTTTAATCTCCTTTATGGCTTTATTATACAAATCTGCGGATTTTTTTAATCTAAAATAAATTTAAGCGAGAGTTTTTTGCTCTCGCTTTTTTGTTTGCGAAAATTATACCAAATTGCATAAATAAAAAGAGCAAAAACTCCCATCCTTATCAAAGGAGGGGTGGCAGTCGCTTCGACTGACGGGGTAGTTATCTTCCACGCAGATATTAAAAAAGATATAAAATTTTATTTAACCCCATTCACGCAACTAGGTTTTAGAATCATTAAACGGTTTTTTATACTGCTTCGGATTGCGACGTAAAATTAAACTCCTTCAATTTCAAAGCGGGAATCAATGAAGCATTTCCGCCGCCGACTCTTTCGGGTTCGCCGATCATTTCGACATTTCCACCTGCCAGCATTTGGATCATTGATTGATTAAAACGGAAATTTTTGACCGGATAGGCGATCTTGCCGTTTTCGATCATCCACACGCCGTCGCGTGTCAAGCCCGTAACGCTTGCGGTTCGCGGGTCGGTTGTGCGGATATACCAGAATCGGCTGATAATCAGACCTTTTTTTGTGGATTTTATCATTTCATCAATACTCGTTGCTTTTCCGCTCGATTCCATAATCGTATTGACGGGACCCGGAGTCGGTGCGGTTTTTTTCTTTTCCGCCCAGAAACGCGAGTAGATCAGATTTTCCAGAACGCCGTTTTTGACAAGATATATCTTTCCGGCGGGAATTCCGCCCTGTGCAAACGGCGAATCGGGAATCTGCGGATTCCATGGGTCGCTTAAAATATTTATTCGCTCGTCAAAAATCTTCTGCCCCAGTTTTGTTTTGCCGCCCGTTTCCGAAAACGGACTGCGACCTTCTTCGGCAAGGCGTGCGTCAAACTGAAAAGTGATTCTGCCCAAAAGGTCTTCGACTGCCTGCGGTTCGAGAATTACCGGATAAACTCCGGGTTCGATAGTTCGGGCGTTGCGTCCGTCAATCGCTTTTCTGATAGATTCATTGGCGATTCGTTCCGTGTTGAGGTTGTTTATATCAACACTGCTTCGCTGAAAATATCCCGAACTCTGCCCGTCAGGTGTCCGTGCGGTCATCGAAAGGCTGGCGTAGGTTCTTTTGTCGTAACCGAAGTTTTTATTTTTCGTGGCAAATCCGCTGGCAATCGCTCTCGCTTCGTGAAACCCCGCACTAATTACGCCCGCCTTTTCGCTTTGTTTGAGAATTTCGGAGATTCTTTTTGCCCGCATCGGCAGGGAAATATCGGCGGTTTTTTCATCAAAAGCCATAGATTTCCTGTATTTTTGCAGTTCTAAAGTCGGCAGATACTGTGGATCAACGGGCGAAATATCGGCGATTTTTTCAGCTTCTTCAACCATTGCTTTAAGACTCGCATCGTCAAAATCCGTCGTCGAAGAAGAACCGCGTTTGCCTTTTACCCAAACAGTTATATTCGCCCCGCGTTCAACCGTATTGCCGCTCGTCAAAAAAGCATTTTGGGCAAAACGCAGATGTGAATATTTCTCGCTGCTGACCGAAACATCGGCATCTTCAGCTTTGACGTAAGATAAAATTTTGTCGGTAATCTGTTTAACTTCCTGTTCGTTTAATAACATTTTTATATTCTCTCCGAATTCTTAGCTTGCAGTATTCAAAACATTAATATTGCGAAAACGTGCGGACGGGCAGCCGTGTGAAACGGCGTTTGATTGACCGGGCTGACCTTTTCCGTCGTTGAATGTTCCGGGCAGTTCGTAAGTAGATTTTCCACCGAGTCCGTCGCAGGCATTCCAAAAATCGGTCGTGCGGGATTGATAAGCGACATCTTTGAGCATTCCCGTAACTTTTCCGTTTTTAATCTCGTAAAAGGTTTGTCCGCCGAATTGGAAATTATAACGCTGTTGGTCAATGGAATAACTTCCGCGTCCGTCAATTAAAATTCCGTTTTTCACATCGGCGATAAGTTCCTGCGTTGAAATATCTTTTTTGTTCGGTTCGAGCGACAAATTCGGCATACGCGGAAACGGCACACTGCTCCAACT
>JBGTKR010000460.1:0-6090 GCA_041744535.1 Pyrinomonadaceae bacterium | reverse complement strand
CGCCGTTTGAATTCAAATTTCAGCACCGCGGCGGGTTATTCCTTCGGCAGCGGACAAAAACTTTCGGACGAAGCGATCAGTAATCCTTCAAAGGTTTTTGAAAATGATGTTTTCCAGACATTTTTTGCTCAATTTAACGGCGATTTCAAAACCGGAACGAGCATCAAAACGATCTTTCGATTTTCACCGCAGGCGACGGTTTTTGCAATTGACCCGTTTCAGGGAAGACTCGCAATTTACGATCCGGGTTTAAGCGTTATGGTAACTCAGGACTTGCCGAGTTGGGGATTACCGATTGATGCCGAAGCGATATTTAACGCAAGAAATATTTTTGACTATCAAAATAGCGTAAATTATGAAGAAGGCATTTTTAGTCTGACATCGCAAAGACGGATTTTACGTGGCGGAATTCTGGTCAGATTCTAAGTTTTTGAAAATTGAATATTATAAAATAACCGCAGATAAACGCGGATATTCGCAGATATTTTAATTATTTATCCGGCGTTTATCTATATTTATCTGCGGTTATTTTTTTTCCGAAACTTCGGATTTTAAATAAAAAATCTGGATGAATGTTGAGGCAGTCAGTTATTAACATAATTGAACAGGCTTTGTTTATTGATGTTTCAGCCTGTTGAGTTGTCATTATACAGTTGGAACGCATATTGCATAAAATAATTTTCGGTGAAGTATGTTTTAAGAAAATGAAAGGAAAAGTGCTGACAAGTTGGAGTTTAATTTGGCTGCTGGCAACGGTTTTACTGATTGCCGGCGGTGCTTTAAACCTTTCTCAAAGAGCATATAAGGATTTGCCTCCGACCGACGGAGTTGTCTGGACGCAGAAGGCTGACGGAATTTATGCCGAAAAGGTCAAACCCGGTTTTGCCGCCTCACGTGCGGGAATCGCCGTCGGAGATATACTTCGGGGAATCGGTTTTGAAGGCGAAAAGGTTCAGGAGATCACTTCACGCGGAGATGTTCCGATCTATCTGGAAACCGTCGGAGTCGGCGGAAAGCTCACATATTTTTATCAAAGACCGTCCTATTCATTTGAAAACAATTTTTATTACGCCGACCTCAGAAACATAGACACCGAACCGCGTTGGACACCGGCGATAATTCTGCTCGGCTTGGTCGGGATAATCTGGCTTGTCGTCGGCGTTTTTATTTTATTCAAGCAGGGAAGCCGCTCGCCTTTTGTTCTGCATTTTGCAACCCTTTGTTTGTTCGCATTCGTATTTCACGTTTATAAATCGCTCGGTTTGGGTGAAGATTTTGATCTCGCCGTCGAACTCCTCGATAATTTTGCATTTGCCTTTTTCGTTCCGCTTTTTCTGCATTTCTGTCTGCGTTATCCGGTGCGGAGCGAAATTTTTGACGAACCGCGTTGGAAAACTTATGCACTTTACGTTCCGGCGGCTCTGATCTCGCTCTGTTATTTGGTGATGTCTTTGGCTTACAATGTTATTCCGAGCCAAGCGTTTAATGATGTGTTTTACGGGTTCATACTTCGCAACGACCTTTTCACGAAACTCAATTTTGTAAATTATTATCATTTTGTCGCCGGCGTTGCACTCGGTGCGGGAGTTCTGCTGTGGCGTTTTGTAAAAAACAAAAAAACGCTCGTCCGCCAGCGTTTAAAATGGGCGATGTGGGGAACGATTGTCGCCATTCTTCCCGTAATTGCCTATCAGATCGCCAAACGCTTTTTCTATTTGCCCGAAGACGGCTTGACCGCATCGCTGACAATTCTTCCCTTGGCTTTGATTCCGCTCAGTTTCGGACATTCCGTCGTGCGTTATCGTCTGATGGATGTTGATGTCGTTGTCCGCCGTGCGTTTGTTTATGCTTTGACGACCGCGGCAATTGCAATGATGGTCGGAGCGGTTGCATTGGGTTTGGTTTTCCTCGCTATCGGCAACAATCTTTCCAATACCGAAATCGCCCTGCGTGGAATAATCGCAGTCGTGGCGATGGGAGCGATAATTCTTTTATCCGAACCGCTCAAAAACTTTTTACAGGAGCAGGCAGACAGATATTTTTACGGGGAAAAATATGATCTGCGTCGCGGATTGCTTGATTTCGGGCGAACACTTTCGGCAACAACCGCACTCGAACCGCTTTTGAATGATTTGACGGGACGCTTACAGCAAGTTTTAGATGTTGAAAAAGTTGCTGTATTTATTGAAGACGAAAAATCTTCCGAATATTATAAAATCGCAAAATCCTTCGGTTTGAGCGATTCTTATGAAATTCCAAAGGATTTTCGTAATATGATCCGCCAGAAATCCGCTCAAACCGGAGTTGTCAGAGCCGATGAATTTGCCATATCAGAAATGGAAAATACCGAAGCCGATAGCAGTATCGAACTTACCAACGAAAATGGAAACGGAAACGGAAAAGGAAATTTGATCGTCCGGCAGGAACTGCATTATTTTGTTCCGTGCGTAATTCGCGGAAAAATGGTCGCGGTGATTGGTCTGGGACGTACAAAAGACGGTTCGCTTCTCTCATCGGAAGACATCGGAATTCTGCAAACCGTTTCGGGTTATGTCGCCGTTGCCATCGAGAACAGCCTGCTTTATCAGGAACAGGAAAAGCGTGCCGAAGAACTTTCCTTGCTGAAAGAGTTTAACGAATCAATCGTTGAATCGGTCAATGTCGGCTTAATCGCGGTGGATAAAAACGGACGCATCACACGCTGTAATTCTACTTTTGAAAATATTCTCGGATACAGCCGTGAAGAAACGGTCGGCAGAGATATTAAAGAAATTTTCGATGAGAAGTTTGCAGTTAAATTAGACAATATTTTAGGCAAATCGAGCTGGCATCTGACCGAAATCCGCAACGCTTACAAAATCCAAACATCAACTGTTGACGGCGAACTTCTGATTTTAAATGTTGCTATCGCACCGCTTCGCACAAACTCGAACGAGCGTGAAGGTGCGATCATTGTTATCGAAAATGTAACCGAGCGTGTCAAACTCGAAGAATCCTTACAGCAAAACGAAAAACTTTCAAGCATCGGTCTGCTTGCGGCGGGAGTTGCTCACGAAGTGAATACGCCTTTGACGGGAGTTTCGAGTTATACGCAGATGCTTCTGGAAATGATTCCCGAAACCGATCCGAAACACGCACTTTTGCTAAAGGTCGCCAAACAAACGGAAAGAGCATCAAACATCGCCGGAAATCTGCTCAACTTTTCCAGAACCGGAAATGCCACCGAGTTTAGCGAAGTTGATATAAACACATTGCTGGAAGATACGCTTCAACTGCTCGAACCGCAGATACGCAAATCAAATATCGAAATCATCAAAAATTACGCGGAAATTCCGCCGAAAATTTACGGCAATGCGGGTAAATTGCAGCAGGTTTTCACCAATATAATAATCAATGCAAAAGACGCTATCTTCGACGGCGGCGAAATAATTTTAACAACCGGATACCATAATGAAAACGAAGTAATCATTGAAGTTGCCGACACCGGAATCGGCATCGAAACCGAAAATTTAAGCAAGATTTTTGATCCGTTCTTCACAACTAAAGAAGTCGGCAGCGGAACGGGTTTGGGAATGGCAGTTACATACGGAATCGTTCAGGAGCATTCAGGAACAATCAAAGTCGAAAGTGAAGTCGGCGAAGGAACAACCTTTAAACTCACGCTCCCCGCCGCCCGACAGCAAGAACGCCAACTCCTTGCAGGTTAGAAAGTGAAAAAGTAGAAAAGTTTAAAAGTGAAAAAGTTTTTTCAATGCACAAATTCGCGTCATTTAATCACGAAATTCTTGCCGCAAACAACATAAAAATCAACGCAATTTCCTGCGCTGCACTTTACGGCAAAGGTGTTTTTACAACGCTTGCGATTTACAATTCAAAACCTTTTTTATGGGAAAAACACTGGCGAAGACTAAATAATAATGCAAAAAAACTCGGAATTAATTTATTTGATTTTAGCAAACAAAAAGTTTTTAATTCACTTAAAGAAATCATTAAAAAAAATAAAGTGAAAAATGCCCGATGCCGCATCACATTTTTTGATGAATCATCAAGCCGAATCTGGCAAACCTCAAATATAAATAAAACAAGCCTTTTAATTCAAACTGCAGGTTTTCAAACAATCAAACAAAATATTTCCGTAACTTTGTCGCCTTTTTTAATCAATTCAACTTCACCGCTGGCGGGCGTAAAATCCTGTAATTATCTGGAAAATATTTTAGCTTTAGAAAATGCAAAATTGCAGGATTTTGATGAAGCGATTCTCATAAATGAAAAAAATGAAGTTGTTTCCGCTTGTATGGCAAATATCTTTTGGCTTGACTATGATAAAAATGAATTATTTACTCCCAGTTTGGAAACAGGATGTCTTGCGGGAACAATACGAGAATTCATTTTGGAAAGATTTGAAGTTATCGAGATAAAAAAAAATATCAATGAATTTCTTAGAGATGTTGAATATGTATTTTTAACATCTTCGGGAATTAGTATTGTTCAGGTATCTGATTTTGATATAGAAATAAAATTTGCTCATGAATTACACGAATTAACACAAATAATAAAAACAGAAATCCAAATGTAAATAAGTTGGTAGAAAATAGTTGTAGTTTTAACTGCCACTTGCTGCTGCCTTCTGCCGACTTCTTACGCCACAGTCCCGCCGCAGCTTGAACCCGAACCCGCCGTACATCCGAAGCAATGTGCATTTGTCATAATCTCGCGGTTAAAAAAAGTTTCGGGCGAAAAATTGTGAATTGTTTGCCCGACTTTTGCACTTACGGGAATTTCCAACATCTGATTAAAATCGCAGTCAAACAAATTTCCGAGCCAGTCAACGCTCAAAGTATTGCGGCACATTAAGCCTTCAACTGTTGTGGGATTGAATGAATTGACGAGTTTCTGCATATAAGCTGTTTCGTTGTGTGAACGCCGCAGCCAATCCAAATATCTTGCAATCGGCATATTTGTAATTGTGTATAAATTGTTGAATACAATATTGTAGCGGTTTTTAAGTTCACGTTTGAAATCCGCTTCAATGGCAGTTTGTTCGGGCGGAAGAAATGCTCCGACGGGGTTATAAACCAAATTTAATATCAAACTGCTTCCTTCGATTCCATACCCGACGGCATTCAGTTTTTGCAATGCTTCAACGCTCTTTTCAAAAACTCCTTCGCCGCGTTGAGCATCGGTTTGCTGCTGCATAAAATACGGCAGACTTGAAACGACTTCCGTTTCATTTTCAGCAAAAAATTCGGGCAAATCTTCTTCACCTTCTTCAAACATCACGGTCAAATTATGTCTGACCATAATTTTTGCACCGGTTTTTTTCGCTTCCGTTACAAAATATCGAAAATCGGGAATCAATTCGGGAGCTCCACCCGTGATGTCGAGAGTTGGAATTTCATATTTTCGCAAAACCTCCAAACAAGTGTCAATCGTTTCGCGTTGCATAATTTCCGTCCGCGTCGGTGAAGCGTCAACGTGGCAATGCTTACACGCTTGATTGCAAAGTTTGCCGACATTGACCTGCAAAATCTCAACTTCGGTTGTTCGTAAATCAAGATTATTTTGATTGAGTTTTTCTTCAAACGAAACTGTCGAAACGGGCAAAGCTGATTTCCCGTCGCGTCGGGTGATTTGTATCTGTGCGGTTGTTGTCATTTTATTGGATTAGCCACGAACAAACCCGAAATTTCACGAAAGCAAATTTTTATTTCTTTTTCTTATTTTTCGTGTTCTTTCGTGTTTGTTCGTGGCTAAAAAATTACATCGAAATTTTATCGTGGGCATTGTGCGATTGAATACCGTGAATCAGACTTGCACCGCCGCGAATTGCCGAAGCCAAGTGCATCGCTTCGGTCATTTGCTCCATATTCGAGCCGTTTTCCAAACTCGAATTTGTATATGCGTCTATGCAATACGGACATTGAATTGTGACGGAAACCGCCAAACCGATCAGTGCTTTTTCACGTTTTGATAAAGCACCTTCTTCCTGACAGGCTTGATACCAAGCCATAAATTTCTCAAATAATTCGGGCGAATGTTTCCCGACTTCGCCGAATCTTTCCAAATCTTCTTCTTCGTAATAACTCATAA
>JBGTKR010000459.1:0-5864 GCA_041744535.1 Pyrinomonadaceae bacterium | reverse complement strand
TACAATTGCCATATTATTATTTTTTCTATCCAAAAAAGGTTTTGTATAAGCAATACCTTCGCCAAATTTTTTTAAGGCAGATTGTGCCACTACATTTTGTGGTTGTCATTTTGAATACATACAATATACAGACGCGAATTTGCCATTTTAAGGCTAAATTTAAAATTGGCGAAGGTATTGAATAGATTAACACAAAAGTTTATGCAGGTGCATATTCAGTATATTTTCGCAGAGCCGGCGATTTGAATGCGAGAACAATTTTATCTTTCGGAACACGGTATTTTTCCAGATCGGCGGCAATTCCTTCTTCCGTATTGTCTTCTTGAATCCAAATTTTGCCATCAATAATGTCGAGATTCACCACATTGTAATAAGTTCTGTCATATTTTTTCCAGGCAATATTAAGTAAAATGTAGCGGTCATTTTTGTGGTCGGTAACTACTTCAACCATATTTTCATCAACCATATTTTCATCTGCGTTTTGAGCATTGGCGATCTTCACCAAATTAGAACTTCTGACCTTAATCAACGCCGCCACCAATTGAGCAATAAACTTGCGGGCGTGGCGAGTTCCTTGTATATTTGCATTCAACGCTTTTTCGCAAGCGTCGGGAGTTTGTTTTGTTTCAGTTTTCACACAACAGATATTAACAAACTCCTGTTTTATTTTTTACTGTCGTGTGCTTAGGTAAAGTTTACCAGATTAATTCGTTCATTTGAATAAATTAAGCAATTGAAAGTTGCAAAATTTTTATAAATTCCCGCTAACCGAAAGCATCAAAACCTTTGCGTCCTTTGCGTCCTTTGCGGTTTATTTTTAAACTAAAACTATGGCGGAAAGCGAGAAAAATTTATCCACACAGAAAAAACACAGTTACACGAATTTAGCTAGACGTTTGAGTCGGCTTCCGGCGGAGAAGAAAAAAGTTTCGCTGGAAATGAGTGCTTCGCTGGCTGCGGTTTCTTTAAAAGTCAGCCGCGAATTTGTTGAAGCCGTGCCGAAGGCGGCAAAGATTTTGTCGGCGGACGATCTGCGGGATTGGGCGGAAATGGGCAGGCGTGTGGCGATGGCAAATGCCGATCTCGGCGTTGAATTTTTTCAGACGGGCGTGGCGAAATTGCGGAAGATTCCCGCCAAGTCTCGCTCGCTTGTTTTCGAGATTTGCACGCGGCAGCTTATATTGTCGAGTTCGATTGCTCTTGAAACATTTGAATTAATTCCAAAACTTGCAAAGGAGATCAAAGACAAGGATTTATTTACGGATATTTTGAAACTCGCTTCGGAAATTGCCAATCGCTCGGCAAAACATTCGGCGGATTTTCTGCAGAAAACTCCCGAAGTTTCCAAAGGTTTTGAAAAATTCGGCAAAGATAAACGCAAAGTTTCCAAGGCGACTCTGGAACTGGCTTCACATTTTGCGAATCGGACGGGCGGGATGACGGCTGATCTCTGGTCGAATTTGCCCGAAGTTTTTGACAACTTACCGGCGAAAAATGCGGTGCGTTTGATGAAGCGGGCGAAGGATTTTCTTGAATACGGCGGAAGCGTTACGCTTCATTTTGTAACGGCGGGAAGCAAAACCTTAAATCGTTTTGATGCGGTTTTTGATGAGTGGTGCGATTTACTTGTCGAGTTTGCGAAACACGGAAACGCCGTTTTAATTTCATTACTTCGTATCAGTCCGCAGTTTTTCAAACGCATCGGTTCGCTCAAAAATAAGGACGAAGCCGCAAACATTACCATGCGTGTCTTACAACTTGTCAGAGAGATCGCCGAAACCGATGCGGAAAGTGCTTTAGCGGCTTTTAAATCGAGTGCAAAGGCGTTAAAAAAGGTTTCGCTGGAGCAGTTTGAAGAATGGGTTGAAACGGGTTTGCAGACAAAACAGGACGTTTCCGCCAAAGCCCGGCGTTCATTTTTTGCACTCGAAACGCGGCAGTCGAACAAACTGTTGCAGGAAGCACAAAATGGTTTGCCGCTTGAAAGTATTCAAACCGTTTTGCGTGTTTATGTCGAAGGTTTGACGGGAAAAGAGGTCGAGATCGCACCGCTTTCGGCGATGCCGCAGGAATCAAGAATCGGCGACGGCAAGACAATTTATTTGCCGTCGAATGTTAATGAATTCGACAACGAAGATTTGGATTTTCGGCTTTACAAAGTCCTCGCCGCTCATGGTGCGGGACAGATCGAGTTCGGCACTTTTGCAAAAGATACGCCAAAATTAAAAGCCGCTTACACGGAATTAAACCAACTTTACGAAGCATCTGCCGAACAGCTTGATGCCTTCTCACTGGCAGGTTATATCGAGGAAGTTCAAAAAGGCAAAAAGGCACTTTCCGAAGAAGAATTTCGCCGTGAATATGCGAAGAAAAAAAAGCAGATTCCGAAAAATCCCGATTACAAAACCGTTCTGCAAATCTTTCCCGAACCACGCCTTGCAAAAAGAATTTTCGGCACGATGGAAAATGCACGGATTGACCAAAAACTCCGTCAAAATTATCGGGGTCTAATAAAAGATTTGGATCTGATGCAGAATTTTCTCGGTGAACGGCGACCTTATATTTTCGATCTTCCAATGTATCAAGTGCCGTTTGAACTGCTGTTTCAAATAACGATGTGCGGCGGTGCGACTGCGGATGCAAAACAATTTTACGGACAGATCGTTTCCGAAATCGAAACTGTCATCGAAAAATATTTGCAGATAAAAGATGCGACGGTGGCGGATTCGATTATGGCGACGAGCCGTGTTTATGATCTTTTTCAAAACGTCAACGCGGAAGAAACGCAGAAGGCGGAAAAATCCGATGAAAATAAAGAGGAAGAAGGCGAATATGCCGAGGAAGATGCACACGGCGAAGCGGTTACGGAATCGCAAATAAAACGCATTGAAAAAACAAAAGAAGCCGAAGATATACGCGATCTTTTTAACGCTTGGAACGATCTCAGCGATCAGGACGGCGAACCGCAGGACGTGCAGGGATCGGAAAATTGGTCGTTCAACGAAATGCCCGAACAACCGCTTGAAGCAGGTGATGAAGCGTTTTCCTACGATGAATGGGACAGAGAATTAAACGATTTTCGCACGGGCTGGTGCCGCGTTATCGAGAAAAAAGTCCGTAAAGGCGACAGGAATTTTGTTGAACTTGCACGCAGTCGTTATCGCGGCGTGATCTCGTCCGTGCGTCATCAATTTCAGTTGATGAAACCCGAAAATTTGACCAAAATCAACCGTGAATTGGACGGCGAAGAATATGATTTAAATGCCGTAATTGATTATGTTATTGACCGGCGGGCAAGCGGAGAAATCTCGGAAAGAGTTTATACAAAAAGACTTAGACGTGAACGCGATGTCGCCGTTTCGCTCCTTCTCGATCAATCTTCATCAACCGCCCGCACGATCACACGAAACCCGCTCCAACCATACACGCATCCGGGCAGACGCATCATCGAGATCGAAAAAGAAGGCTTGGTTTTAATGAGCGAAGCCCTCGAAGCCGTTGGCGATATTTATTCGATCAACGGTTTCACTTCGGAAGGTCGCAGAAATGTAAAATTCTATGTCGTCAAAGATTTTAACGAAAAATACTCCGAAGAAATCGAACGCCGAATCGGCGGAATCACATTTCAAAACAATACTCGATTAGGAGCAGCGATCCGCCACGCCGCCGCCAAACTTCTGCGACAAGAATCCCGCACAAAATTGATGATTATCCTCACCGACGGCAGACCTTACGACCACGATTACGGCGACGCAAAATACGCCAAAGAAGACGTGCGGGAAGCCTTAACCGAAGCGAGAATGAGCGGCATCACGCCTTTCTGCATCACGATTGACCGCGACAGCGAACAGGAATTAAAGGATTTATACGGCGAAGTCGGTTATACGATCATTGACGACGTTTTGAGTCTGCCGGAGAAATTGCCGAATATTTATAGAAGATTGACGAGTTGATTTTCATGACGTTTGGCAAATAACTTTTTGTATTCTTTTTGAGAAGTCTTATTTCCGTCTGCCCAAAATAAAGTCTGTAAAGATCATTTATTACCGCTTTAATTGATATTTTGTTTTCTCACCACAACAAATTTACTTTGTATTTTCCAAAATTGTTATCTGCACTTATCAAAGTCATATTTTCGACAATCGCTTGCGAGATTAAAAGGCGATCAAACGGGTCTTTGTGATGTGGCGGAAGATTTTCAAGATATAAAGCGTGTGAAAGTTTGACAGGCAGAATGTGAAAGTTGTTGTTTCGTTGTTCGTCTTTGATGGCATTTTCCAATCCGCCTCTTATTGAAAACCTATTTAGCGAAATTTTTATTTGTAATTCCCAAGCTGTTACGACGCTGAGAAATACGTCATTTTTGGAATTTAAAATTTCCGTTAAAGCTGTTGACGAAAGTTTGTGAGTTTCATCACGCCACCAGATGAATGTATGAGAATCCAGCAATAAATTCATTATCCTTTATCAAATCCCCAAAACTCATCAGGCAGTTCGTCATCAAAATCATTACTCATCCACGTTGTGCCTTTTCCTAAACCTGCAACGCGAGTTTTTTGCTCGTTTGTTCTTTCTATCGGTGTAACTTTAACAAGCGGTTCGCCATTTTCTTCAATAACGACTTCATCGCCATTTTTTGTTAATGCAATTACTGTTTGGATAGAAATATTTTCGCTAATGTTTAAGATTTTCGTCATAAAATCACCTCGTGCAAATTATAACATTTTTTCTAAAGCAATCACGATTGACTGCAACAGCGAACAGGAATTAAAAGATTTATACGGCGAAGTCGGTTATACGATCATTGACGATGTTTTGAGTTTGCCGGAGAAATTACCGAATATTCATCGAAGATTGACAAGCTAATTTGTGGTAAAATTTCAATTATGAAAAGTGAAATTATTGAAGTAAATCCAAATAAAGTCAGCGGAACTCCCGTTTTTGCCTGAACTCGTGTGCCGATTAAAAATCTTTTTGATTATTTGGAAGGCGGCGAAACTTTGGAAGACTTTCTTGAAGGATTTCCGCCCGTAACACGCGAACAAGCCATCGTTGTTTTAGAAATCGCAGAAAAATCTTTTGTTAAAAATGTGGGAAATTTAGAAACTTCACGGTTGTTATTTCTTTGATCGGCTTTTAAAATTATCTTAAAATTTTGGTAGTGTCCTGAAAGTAATGCTTTAATAATTTTCGTCCCAAAGGGACTGTTTGATAATAGCCCCGCGATTTATCTCGGGGGAGTTTGAAAAAATGTTTTTAGTCCTGAATGGACGGCAGAATCAGTCGTCCTTTCAGGACTAAACTCGCTTATCACAATGTTCCCCGCGATAAATCGCGGGGCTATTATCATAAGCTCCTTTGGAGCAAAAAAAGGTTGGCATTACTTTCAAGACACTACCAAAATTTTTAATTTTTTGCTTACTTTTGGTTCAATTTTTCAGGAACACTAAATTCCTTTTTTTCGATACCAAGACGTTTAGAAATAAAATCACGAATGATAACTTGGATTTTATATTTATCCGGTGGGAAAGACATTATTTTTTTGTATATGGTTTTCTCCGAGTTGATTTTGCTCAGTTCAGATTTTTTTGCCGTAATTAAAATCTCATCTTCAAATTTTGCAGTAGTTTTCTTGTTAACAGTAACAACTCTTGCAAATAACTGTAATTTCGCTTGATAGCCTTGTTCAGTCTTTTCAAAATAAATATCTTTATTTTCTACTTCAAATGTGAACTCATACGGATTACATTTGATAAGTGTGCAATAACGAAATCGAGTTTAAGCCGTCGAAGACGGCAACATATTTGTAGCCCACGACGCAAGTCGTGGGGAATATGAATAATTTGTTTGAAGCCATTGAAAAT
>JBGTKR010000458.1:0-3711 GCA_041744535.1 Pyrinomonadaceae bacterium | reverse complement strand
ACGAAAAAAAGTAAAAAAGACGGAAACCCGCGTGTCAACAAGGGTGCTTCTTGAAGCGACATTTAAGCGTCTTGAGCGAGCCGGAAACCCGCGTGTCAACAAGGGTGTTGTTGGCAAATCAGCAAGTTTCTAATCAAACAGCACCCTCCATAACTGTCGGGTTTGTTTCCACTAAATTCTCAGTAGAACCAAAAGTTTAGAGAATGGTTTATGCGGATTTATGATAGCATTATTGCAAATATCGGGTTTGCTCGGATGCTTTTGAATCAGCCGCTTTGAGCGGTAAAACAGTTAAAATTTTTTACTATTTCCAACAATGTCTGATTATAAAACTTTGAAACCACCATTTTTTCTAGCTTTGGACATCGGCACATCGAGCATTCGCTCGGCGGTTTATGATTGTGAGGCGAATGTTTTGCCCGAAACGATGGTCAAAAATGAACGCTCATTGACTTCAACGGATGACGGCGGTTTTGAGATTGATGTTGATGAAGAGTTTTCGCAAACGGTTCGAGCGATTGATGATGTTCTGCAAAAAATTCCCGCCGAAGTAGATAATATAGAATATTCCGCCGCTTCCTGTTTCTGGCACAGCCTTTTAGGAATTGACAAAGATGGCAATCCGACCACAAAAGTTTTCGCGTGGGCGGAAACCCGTCCCGCCGAATATACGCAAAATCTGCGTGATGAATTAAACGAAAAGGAAATTCACAACCGAACGGGCTGCCGTTTTCATTCGATGTATTGGACGGCAAAATTGCTTTGGCTGCGAAATGAGCGAGCCGAAGCATTCGGGAAAACGGACAAATGGATTTCGTTTTGCGATTATGTTGTTTTGAAATTGTCTGGCGAACTTAAAACAAGTGTTTCGATGGCTTCGGGGACGGGAATTTTTGATATTCGGCAAAGTGTCTGGGATAAGAAATTACTTAATTACTTAAAAATTAAAGAAAAGAATCTGCCTGAAATTGTCAAAAAAGATGATGAAACTTTTGAGCTTAACCAAGAATATAAAAGCCGTTGGGAAAAATTAAAAGACACCAAATTTTTCTTGGCAATCGGCGACGGTGCGGGAAATAACATCGGTGCAAATTGTGTTGTAAAAGATAGAGCCGCGTTAATGATCGGAACTTCCGGTGCGATGCGTGTGGCGTTTGAAGGCGATGTGCCGGACGAAATTCCATTTGGACTTTGGTGTTATCGGATTGACCGCAAACGAATAATCATCGGCGGAGCATTATCAAACGGCGGCGGACTTTACGGCTGGCTCAAGAAAAATTTTCGGCTCAAAAAAGATGACGACAAAACGGAAGATAAAATCGAAAAACGCAAAGCCGACGGACACGGCATCACATTTTTGCCATTTTTAGCCGGGGAGCGAAGCACGGGCTATCACGAAGACGCTTTCGGTTCGATCATCGGTTTGCGTTCATCACACGATAAAATTGACATCGTGCAAGCCGCACTCGAAGCGGTTGCATATCGCTTTGCGGAAATTTTCGAGCAATTAAATAAAGTTTTGGAAATCAAACAAATAATCGCATCCGGCGGTGCATTGCGGGAATCACCGATCTGGACGCAGATTATTTGCGATGTTTTAGCACAAAATATGAGCCTGCCCAAATTCCGCGAAGCCTCTTCCCGCGGAGTCGTTCTGCTCGCTTCGGAATATGTCGGCAAGATCGAAGACATTGCAAAACTCGAACCGCCCGACGGCAGAAAATTCACTTTTAACGAAGAAAATCAAAAAATTTATCAACAGGCTAGAAAAAGACACGAAAAGTTTTATAAAATATTGGTGGAATAATGACTTTAGATAATTTTGAAAAATTTGTCGAAGCAAAGATCGTCCAACGCGGTTACGGATACTTCAAGGACGGCGATGTTAAAAAGGTCGAACAAGTAGGTGTCGGCGAATTCAACGCCGTCGTTTTCGGCACGGATATTTATGAGGTTTATGTAAAACTCGACGGCGAAATAATCGTGCAGAGTTATTGCGATTGCCCTTATGATTGGGGCAATACCTGCAAACACGAAGTCGCCGTCTTTTACAAACTCCGCAACGGAGATTTTGAAAATTCTGGTGATAAGATCAGCGAAATTTTTGACAATTTGCACAACGATGCTCTGCGAAGATTTGTTTTCGAATTGCTAAAAAAAGACCGCAAATTCCGACAAAATTTCTTGCGTGAATTTGATGAAGATTTTGAAGAAGACGAAGAACTTGAAGAATTATTTGATGAATATAATTATTAGGTTACAATTAGAGAAAATTTTATTCGTATAATTTCCGCCAGAGATATGACAAAAAGTGAGCAAAGAAAATATGCCGAAAAAATTAAAAGAGATACCGAAATTTAACAGCGAAGATGAGGAACGAGAATTTTGGATGGAAAAGGATTCAACTGATTTTGTTGATTGGGAAAATTCAGAAATTGCCGTTTTGCCAAAATTGAAACCAACGACAAAAACGATTTCTCTAAGAATTTCCGAATCAATGCTCAATCAAATTCGTCTTTTGGCAAATCAACGCGATGTTCCGTATCAGTCTTTGATAAAGATTTTTTTGAAAGATAAGATTGATGAAGAGTTGAAACTTGGTTAGGTGAATTTATGAAAAAATCAATCTTCAATATAATTTTAATATTAACTTTTTGTTTTACGGTTTTTGCTCAAACAGATGAAACTTCTTGTCAAAAAATAATTGTTGAACATCCGGGTATTGTTTACACAAAAACTACTTTTGAGGTTTCCGCTTCTTATGAAAAAACTAATTCTCCTGAAACTTCCCTATTTAATTGGATAATTATTAATAAAGATAAAGTCACTAAAATAAAGCAGAAAAAGGTTATTAAAATAACTTCTAAAGACTCAGAAGAAGTTGGAACAATAACAGTTTTAGCTGAACCTATTAATAAAGAGTGCAACAATACGGCACTAATAAAAATTCATTTTCTTCGTCCTATTGGCTCACCATTGATTTTTGATGATTATGAAAAAATAGATTGGAAGGATGAAAAATTAAGACTAGATAATGCATATCTTCAAATAATTGAAATGCCGGATCAAGAACTGCTTATTATTGTAGATTATGATAGTGAATTGGAAAAGAACTTGAAAAATTATCTGTTTCGGATTGCAGAATATCTCTCTAACCGTAAATTACAAAAAAACCGTATAAAGTTTTTGATAGCTCCTTCTGAACAAAGTAGAACAAAACTACAACCTTTTCCTCTAAATCCTAGAAATTATGATGTTGAAAGTTTTTATGAAAATTATTTAATAATCAAAGGTGAAGATTTAGAAAAACTTGCTAAAATGTTCAAATAAACTATAAAAACCAAAACCTAAAAAAATATGACAACAGCACCAATGACGCAGCAATCAATCGAACAATTATCCATAAACACGATCCGAACGCTTTCACTCGATGCGGTTCAGGAAGCGGAATCGGGGCATCCGGGTTTGCCGCTTGGATGTGCTCCGATGGCTTATGTTTTGTGGACGAAATTTTTGAAGCACAATCCGAAAAATCCGAAATGGTTTAACCGCGACAGGTTTGTTTTGTCGGCGGGACACGGTTCGATGCTGATCTATTCGCTGCTGCATCTGACGGGTTATGATTCGATGCCGATGAAGGAAATTAAAAACTTTCGGCAATGGCACTCGAAAACTCCGGGGCATCCCGAAAGTCATATTACTGAAGGCATT
>JBGTKR010000457.1:0-6312 GCA_041744535.1 Pyrinomonadaceae bacterium | reverse complement strand
GGTTCGGTTTTTATCGGAAACTATTCGTGCGAATCGGCGGGTGATTATGCTTCCGGCACAAATCACACTTTGCCTACAAACGGTTATGCAAGAAATTACAGCGGAGTTTCGCTTGATTCATTTGTTAAGAAAATTACATTTCAAGAATTAACCGAAACGGGAATTAAAAATTTAGGCAAAACGATTGAATTAATGGCGGAAGCCGAACAATTGCAGGCACACAAGAACGCAATTTCGGTGCGTTTGGAAAAATTAGCCACAGAGGACGCAGAGATTGTGAGAGAATCAACTACGAATGCAAATGGATAAATGCAGATTTCAGAGGTTGGATTTTAGAAAGAGAATAGAACGCGGATTTCGCGGATTTTCGCAGATTTAATTTTTAATTTTACTTTATTTTCTTTACTTTTTTTCGCGTAATTTCGTGTTTATTCACGGGCAAAAAATCTTATGAATTTACAATATTTAGTTCGTGAAAATGTTAAACGTCTAACGCCGTATTCTTCTGCACGCAAAGAATTTAAGAGAACGGCGAATATTTTTCTCGATGCGAATGAAAATAGTTTCGGTTCGCCGCTTGAGAAAAATTACAATCGTTATCCCGATCCTTTGCAGTGTAAAATTAAAGAAAAAGTTGCGGTTTGGAATGATGTTGAAACTGACGAAATTTTTATCGGAAACGGAAGCGACGAGGCGATTGATCTGCTTTTTAGAATTTTTTGTGAACCTAAAAAAGACAATATTTTAATAAATCCTCCGACTTACGGGATGTATAAAGTTTCGGCGGAGATCAATGATGTCGGGATTAGAAAAGCGAATTTGACTTCGAGTTTTGAACTGGATTTGGAAGCGATTGAAAATAAAATTGATGCGAATACAAAACTGCTTTTTATCTGTTCGCCGAATAATCCGACGGGAAACAGTTTGGACGGAAACGCGATTTTGAAATTAGCTGAAAATTTTAACGGGATTGTTATAATTGACGAAGCATACATACATTTTTCTCAACAGAAATCGTTTGTTTCGGAAATAAATAATTTTGAAAACATCGTCGTTTTACAGACGTTTTCAAAGGCTTGGGGGTTGGCTGGTTTGCGTGTCGGTTTGGCTTTTGCGAATGCAGAAATTATCGAATTATTTAATAAAATTAAGCCGCCTTATAATGTTTCGGAAATTGCTCAAGCTGCGGTTTTGCGGGCGTTCAAGAATAAAGAATCGGTTGAAAATACGATTGCAGAGATTATTTTTGAGCGTGAAAAATTGATCGAAAATTTGTCCGGTTTAGAAATCGTAACAAAGATTTATCCAACCGATGCAAATTTTGTTTTGGTTAAAACAATTGATGCGGACAAGATTTATCAGCATTTAATTAAGGAAAAAATCGTCGTCAGAAACCGCAGCAATGTCGAGATGTGTGAAGGCTGTTTACGTTTGACGGTTGGAACGCCGGATGAAAACTCAAGTTTATTGAAATCATTAAGAAATATTAAACACATAGAAACATAGAAAACATAAGAAGAAATTATCAAAAAACTATGTTTTCTATGTGCCTATGTGTTTAGAAAAATTATGAAAAAAGTTTTATTTATAGACCGAGACGGGACGCTTATTTTAGAACCGGAAGATTATCAGATTGATAGTTTCTCGAAGCTGAAATTCTTGCCAAAAGTTTTTACATATTTGAGTAAGATTGCGAATGAATTGGACTTTGAACTCGTGATGATTACAAATCAGGACGGTTTGGGAACTGATTCAAATCCTGAAGAGAAGTTTTTCCCCGTGCATAATTTTATAATGCAAACGCTTGAGAGCGAAGGGATTAACTTTGCGGAAGTTTTGATTGACCGGACTTTTGAACACGAAAATGCACCGACTCGAAAACCCCGCACGGGACTTCTTACAAAATATATTAATGGCGATTATGATTTAGAAAATTCGTTTGTCATCGGTGATCGCCTTAGTGATATGAAACTCGCGGAAAACTTGAAGGCGAAGGCGATTTTTATCAAAAATGAATATTTTGACGCTTCGGAGAATGCCGACAAGATTGATTTTATTGCGGAAAGTTGGAAGGAAGTTTATGAATTTTTAAAATTACCGCCGAGAAAGGTTTCTCATCGGCGGACGACGAAAGAAACTGATATTTTTGTCGAACTCAATTTAGACGGCAACGGGAAATCTGAAATTTCGACGGGGTTGGATTTTTTTGACCATATGCTTGAACAGATTTCGCGGCACGGTTTGATTGATCTGAAAATCAAAGCAAAGGGCGATCTGCACATTGATGAACATCATACAATTGAAGACGTAGCAATAACTTTAGGTGAAGCATTTAATGTGGCTTTGCAGAATAAAAAAGGGATGGAACGCTATGGATTTTGTCTGCCGATGGATGATTGTCTGGCACAGGTTGCGGTTGATTTCGGCGGACGAAATTGGTGCGAGTGGGATGCGGAATTTAAACGCGAAATGATCGGGAAAATGCCGACGGAAATGTTTTTTCATTTCTTTAAATCATTTTCCGATAAAGCCGAATGCAATTTGAATATAAAAGCCGAAGGTTCTATCGAACATCACAAGATAGAAGCGATTTTTAAGGCGTTTGCAAAAGCTGTAAAAATGGCGGTTCGGCGTGATATTGGAAGCGATAATTTGCCGTCAACGAAAGGAAAACTTTAGCCACAGAGAACACCGAAAAATCAAAGAGAATTTTTTATAACTGATTTATGTATTTTGATTTAACCTTTATCATAATTATCTCCGTATTCTCTGTGGCTCTGTGGTGAAAATCTTATGAAGGTTGCGATTGTAAAATATAATGCGGGAAACATTGAATCGGTCAAAAATGCTTTAGATCGTTTGGGCGTTGATTCGGTAGTTTCGGATAATTCGGAAGCTTTGCAAACTGCTGATAAAGTTATCTTTCCGGGAGTCGGTGAAGCGTCAACGGCGATGGAATATTTGCGTGAACGAAAACTTGATGATGTTATTAAATCTTTGACGCAGCCTGTTTTAGGAATCTGTTTGGGAATGCAGCTTTTGTGCGATTATTCGGAAGAAAACGAAACGAAATGTTTGGGGATTTTACCGTATAAAGTTCGCCTTTTCGAATCGGATACTTTGAAAATTCCGCATATCGGTTGGAATACTATTTCGGATTTGCGGGGTGAATTATTTGTAAATGTGAGCGATGATTCTTACGTTTATTTTGTTCACAGTTTTTATGTCGAAACCGGAACGGAAACAACAGCGGGTTGTGATTATTCATTAAAGTTCTCGGCAGCGGTTCAATATAAAAATTTTTACGCGGTGCAGTTTCACACGGAAAAATCGGGCAAAGTTGGCGAGAAGATTTTGGAAAACTTTTTAAGAATTTAGCCACAGAGTTCTCAGAGGAAAGACAGAGAGAATTTTTAAAGATAGAAAAAGATTTTTCTCTAAAAAACTCTGTGTTCTCTGTGGCAAAAATAAAAATTATGATCGAAATAATTCCGGCAATTGATGTGATCGAAGGAAAATGCGTGCGTTTGAAGCAGGGCGATTTTTCGCAGAAGAAGATTTATAATGAAAATCCTCTGGAAGTGGCGAAGGAGTTTGAATCGCACGGGTTAAAATGTCTGCATATTGTGGACTTAGACGGGGCGAAGATCGGGAAGGTTACGAATTTGAAGGTGCTTGAAAAAATTGCTGAAAACACGAATTTAACAATTGATTTCGGCGGCGGAATTAAAACCGACGAGGACATAAAATCAGTTTTTGAAGCGGGTGCAAAAGTGGCGAGTATTGGAAGCGTGGCGGTTAAAGAACCTGAGAAATTCGATGTGTGGCTGGAAAAATACGGAAGCGAAAAGATTCTGCTCGGTGCGGATGTGAAGGATGGGAAAATTGCGATCAACGGTTGGCAGACGACGACGGAATTGGAAATTTTGCCGTTTTTGAAAAAGTATTATGCAAAGGGTGTGCGGAAAGTTTTTGTTACGGACATCAGCCGTGACGGGCTTTTGCAAGGTTCGGCAAAGAATTTGTATCGGGATATTTTGGAGCATTTGCCGAGATTACAACTTATTGCATCGGGCGGAGTTGATTCGATGGAAGACATTGCCGAACTTGAAAAAATCGGTTGTTTCGGAGCGATTATCGGCAAAGCAATTTATGAAGATAGAATCAGTTTGACGAAATTGAGTTCGGGGCAATTTGCTTCGGAGAGTAAGAACTAAAAGGATTTTTCCACGAGAAAATACGCGAGAAAAAGAGGAAGAAAATTTAACCGAGGAACACGAATAAAAACAAATTTCAAATTTCAGATTTTTAAGAAAGAGAATAGAACGCGGATTTCGCAGATTTGACGGATTTTCGCAGATTTATTTTTTTAATTTTCTTTGTTTTTTTCGCGTATTTCGCGGGCAAAATTTTTTAAGTATAATGTTAGCAAAACGAATAATTCCCTGTCTCGATGTCAAAGACGGGCGGACGGTAAAAGGGACGAATTTTGTGAACTTGCGGGATGCGGGTGATGCCGTCGAACTTGGCAAATTATATTCCGAACAAGGTGCGGATGAACTCGTTTTTCTCGACATTACGGCAACGAATGAGAAACGTAAAACGCTTTCAAAACTCGTTAAAAAAATTGCCGCCGAGATAAATATTCCGTTCACGGTCGGCGGCGGGATTAATACGGTTGAGGATATTGAAATTCTGCTCGAATCGGGTGCTGATAAGGTTTCGATAAATACTTCCGCCGTGAAAAATCCGCAAATTTTGGCGGATGGAGCAAAGAATTTCGGTTCGCAATGTATCGTTTTTGCGGTTGATGCGAGATTGGTCGGGAAAAATTGGAAAATCTTTTTGAACGGCGGACGGATTGAAACTGATCTGGATGCAATTGAAACCGTAAAACGCGGAGTTGACGCGGGTGCGGGCGAGATTTTGTTGACTTCGATGAATGCGGACGGGACGAAGGACGGATTTGAAATTGACTTGACGCGGAGAGTTTCCGAAAGCGTCAATGTTCCCGTCATCGCTTCGGGCGGTGCTGGAAGCGAAGAACATTTTGTCGAAGTTTTTGAAAACGGAAAAGCCGATGCGGGACTTGCGGCGAGTATTTTTCATTTTCGAGAGATCGAGATTCCGCATTTGAAAAATTATTTGAAAGAGCGAAATATAGCGGTAAGAATTTAAGATTTTGTAAATAGTAAATAGTAAACAGTAAATTGAAAAAGATGATTTACCATTTACCATTTACTATTTACCATTTACAAATATATGAAAATTGACTTTAAGAAATCGCCCGATAAATTAGTTCCCGCGGTTGTTCAGGACGCGGACACGAACAAGGTTTTGATGCTTGGATATATGAATAAGGAAGCGTATAAGCGAACAAAAAAAAGCGGAAAAGTTACGTTTTATTCGCGTTCGCGTCAGGAAATTTGGGAAAAGGGCGAAACGAGCGGGAATTTCTTGGAAGTCAAAAAGATTTTGATTGATTGTGATAACGACACGCTTTTAGTTAAGGCAAGTCCGAACGGGGCGGTTTGTCATACGGGAAAGGACACTTGTTTTAAGGAAAAAAATAAGCCCGACAATTTCTTGTTTGAACTTGAAAATATAATCGAAGATCGGAAAAACAATCCGAAAAAATCTTCCTATACATCCAGAATGTTTGCCAGAGGCGTAAATTATATTGTCAAAAAATTCGGCGAAGAATCGTTTGAACTCGCCATCGAAGCAAAGGATGCGGACGACAAACTCTTTAAAGCGGAAGCCGCCGATATGCTTTATTTTTTTACGGTTATGCTGGTTGAAAGAAACATTAAACTGGAAGAAGTTTTGGAAGTTTTGCGAAAAAGACGCAGATAGATTGGAAAAAAGCGGCAGATGGCAGGAGCGGTTGGCAGTAAGGAGATGTATTCAAACTTTGAGATTGAGAAATTGCTTCTAAAGAAAAAAATCGGTTTTCTGTCAACCGGAATTAACAAAAAAAAGGCGTGAAATAAATCACGCCTTTCTAAGTTTTAAATTAACACTGATCTATTTTTCCATAGATTTTGCTTTGGCGAAATCGCCAGCCTTAAAGATCGAAATCTTATCCGGCGTGATGTATTTCTTCATTGCGGCGTTTACTTGTTCAGTCGTAACCGCATTAACCTTTGCCTCAAAATCGGCATCCCATTGGAAAGTTCTGCCTAAAAACAGATCGTTTGTTAAAGCACCGGCTAAACCCGGATCGGAAGCTCGATTTCGTTGGGCGGCAAGTAGTAAACCTTTTTTTGCATCTTCGACTTCTTCTTTGGTAAAGCCTTCGGTTGTCGCTTT
>JBGTKR010000456.1:0-1653 GCA_041744535.1 Pyrinomonadaceae bacterium | reverse complement strand
TCGGAAGACACGATTCGCATAATTTCGGCGAAGAAAAACGAGCCGGAATGGATGCTCGAATTTCGTTTGAAGGCGTATCGTCATTGGTTGAAAATGACCGAGCCGGATCATTGGGCGAACTTTGATTATCCGCGTGTGGATTTTCAGGATATTTCGTATTACGCCGCACCGAAAGAGAAGGAAAAGAAAAAATCTCTCGACGAAGTTGACCCCGAATTGCTCGATACTTTTGCCAAACTCGGCATTCCGATCACCGAGCAAAAAATGCTCGCAAATGTGGCGGTTGATGCGGTTTTTGATTCGGTTTCGGTAGCGACGACTTACAAGAAAAAACTCGGCGAAGCGGGTGTTATTTTTTGTTCGTTTAGCGAAGCGGTTGAAAAATACCCGAAACTAATAAAGAAATATCTCGGCTCGGTTGTGCCGACTTCGGATAATTTTTACGCGGCTTTAAATTCGGCGGTTTTCTCCGACGGTTCATTTGTTTTCATTCCGAAAGGCGTGCGTTGTCCGATGGAACTTTCAACCTATTTCCGCATTAACACGCAGGAGTCGGGACAGTTTGAAAGAACGCTAATTGTTGCGGAAGAAGGCGGTTATGTCGCATATAATGAGGGCTGCACGGCTCCTCAATTTGATACAAATCAATTGCACGCCGCAGTTGTCGAACTTGTCGCAATGGACGATGCCGAGATCAAATATTCAACCGTGCAGAATTGGTATGCGGGCGATGAGAACGGCAAGGGCGGAATCTATAATTTTGTAACAAAACGCGGTGCGTGTCGCGGTAAAAATTCAAAAATCTCTTGGACGCAGGTTGAAACCGGCTCGGCGATAACTTGGAAATATCCGTCCGTAATTTTGCAGGGCGATAATTCAATCGGGGAATTTTATTCGGTTGCATTGACGAACAATAAGCAGATTGCCGACACGGGAACGAAGATGATTCACCTCGGCAAAAACACGACTTCGACGATCATTTCAAAAGGAATTTCAGCCGGAAGATCAAACAATTCGTATCGCGGACTCGTAAAAGTTATGCCGAAGGCGGAAGGAGCGAGAAATTATACGCAATGCGATTCGATGCTTATCGGCGATAAATGCGAGGCGAACACATTTCCGTATATCGAAGTAATGAACAACACCGCACAGGTCGAACATGAAGCGACGACTTCAAAGATCAGCGAAGACCAATTGTTTTATCTGCAACAAAGAGGCATTTCGCAAGAAGATTCGATTTCGCTCATCATCAATGGTTTTTGCAAAGACGTTTTCAAAGAATTGCCGATGGAATATGCGGTTGAAGCAACAAAACTTCTTGGATTGAAATTGGAAGGAAGCGTCGGGTAGGAGAATAGACAATGAATTTAGCAATTGAAATTGAACAGGAAAACGATGGGCGTTGGATTGCTGAAATTGACGCATTAAGCGGGGTTTTAGTTTACGGCGAAACACGCGAAGAGGCTATTAAAAAAGTGAAAACATTAGCTTTTCGGGTAATTGCAGATCGTTTGGAGAGTGGTGAGAGTTTGCCGCAGGAGTTGGAAAATCGGATTTTTGAAACGGTATGAGCAATTGGAAATCGTCAAAAGCGAAAAAGGTTCTCAAGGCATTGGAAAAAATTGGTTGGGGAGTTATCAGGCAAAAAGGTTC
>JBGTKR010000455.1:0-4091 GCA_041744535.1 Pyrinomonadaceae bacterium | reverse complement strand
TGATTACGGTTTCCGCCTGCCTTCGGCAAAAGATAATCGTCCGCTCAATTTTCAGGAATTTGAAGCGATGAAAGATCAAACAATTTACGTTTCGGCAACTCCGGGAAATTATGAACTCGAAAAAACCGAAGGCGAAGTTATTGAGCAAATTATCCGTCCGACTGGTTTGCTCGATCCGAATATCGAAGTGCGTCCGGTCAAAGGGCAAATTGATGATCTTTTGGAAGAATGCCGCAAACGTGCCGAAAGAAATGAGCGTGTATTAGTTACGACTCTGACGAAAAAAATGTCGGAGAATTTATCGGAATATTTTTCCGAAGTCGGTGTAAAAGTTACATATCTGCATTCGGATATAACGACACTTGATCGAATCAAAATTTTACGTGATCTGCGACGCGGTGAATATGATGTTTTAGTCGGAATTAACTTGCTTCGTGAAGGTTTAGATTTGCCGGAAGTTTCGCTCGTCGCAATTTTAGATGCCGATAAAGAAGGCTTTTTGCGTTCGGAAAAAAGTTTGATCCAAACTATCGGACGTGCGGCAAGACACGCCGACGGAAAGGCGATTCTTTACGCCGATAAAATCACAAAATCAATGAAATTTGCGATTGACGAAACAAAACGCCGCCGCAAAATTCAGGAAGAATACAACGAAAAGCACGGCATCACGCCGCAAACCATCGTTAAAGCGATTGACGCAACTCTGATAACGGCTTATGAAGCGGATTATTTCAAAATCCCGCTCGAACTCGAAAAATACGAGGAATATTCGCCGCGTCAATTAAAGGATATGGTCGCGGGTCTGGAAGTCGAAATGCGGCAGACGGCAAAGGATATGAAATTTGAACAAGCGGCGGAAATTCGTGATAGGATTAAATATCTGAAGGACAGACAACTCGAACTTATCTGAGGAAAATTATGCAAGTATTAAAAGCTTACGAAGAAGTCGCCGAATTTATCGCGTCGGTCAACCCTGCAAATGTTTTGGCTTTTCGCCCGTCCGAAGAAACAAAACAGAGAGTTTCCGATTTAATTGAACGGGAAAAAGCCGAGAGCATTTCAGCAGAAGAAAAAGATGAACTCGATTATTATATGCACCTCGAACATCTGATGCGAATGGCGAAGATTCTCGCTCATAAAAATACACAACAAAAATGAGTCGTTATATTGATCAAAAGCTGAGGGATTTAGTCGAAAACCGAGCCGAAGGAATCTGTGAATAGTGTCTTATAAGAATCGAAGATACATATTTCGGCGGAGAAATAGACCATATAATCAGTCTTAAACACAAAGGAAAAACCGAAGCTGAAAATCTGGCTTTTGCGTGTCAATCTTGCAACCGAAACAAAGGAAGTGATCTGGGTTCAATTATGGCAAAGTCAGGAAAACTCATACGCTTTTTCAATCCGAGAATTGATAAATGGTCGGAACACTTTTACATAAAAGAAGCGAACATTTTATCTTTAACTGAAATTGGAGAAGTAACAGAAGTAATTTTGGGTTTTAATGAAAAAGAAAGAATTCAAGAAAGAAAAGGTTTAATTGAAATAGGACGTTTTCCTTTGAGTATAGCTACAAAATGAATTGAATAGGTTGAAAATCTTTGAATGCACAAATTCAGACAATTTCTAATAACTTTGCGGTCATCACTTTGGTTTGTTCCGGGATTAATGATCTTTGTTTCAATCGTTATGGCATTCGGTTTAATCGAGATTGATTCACGTATAAAGCGGGAATGGCTGGCGGCATATCCGCGGATTTTCGGACTCGGTGCGGACGGATCACGCGGGATGCTGACGGCGATTGCCGGTTCGATGCTGACGGTGGCGGCACTCGCATTTTCGTTGACTTTGAGCATCATCGCACAGGCTTCGGGGCAATACACGCCGCGAATTTTGCGGAATTTTATGCGGGACAGAGTTAATCAATTTATACTCGGATATTTCGTCAGCGTATTTGCATATTGTTTGATAATTCTGCGGACGATTCGCGGGGCGGATGAAATAAAATTTGTCCCTTCGTTCGGCGTAATCGTCGGTTTGATTTTGGCAATCGGCGGCATTATCGTGCTGATCTATTTTATACACCACATCGCCACTTCTTTGCAGGTTACGGAAATCGTCAAAGACATAGAGGAAGAAACGCTCAAAGTTATCGAACAAATTTTCCCCGAACAGATGGGCGAAGGGGCGGATGAGGCGGTAAAGGAAAGGGCGGAAGATGTCGAAGAATTAGTTCATTGGTATGGAGTTGATTCGCTTTTGAGCGGTTATATTCAATATGTTGACACAGACGGTTTGCTCGATTTTGCCTGTGAAAACGATTTGTATTTGCGGATGGAACACGGTATCGGGCAATTCGTTGCCGAAGGCACGACGCTTGTTTCATCTTCAAAAAGTGTTGATGAAGACACAACTTCGACGGTCAACGCTTTTTACAACATCTATCGTTACCGCACGATTGAACAAGATGTCGGGTACGGAATTCGTCAGATTGTGGACATTGCTCTAAAAGCACTTTCGCCGGGCATAAATGACACGACGACAGCAATAATTTGTATAGATTATTTGGCGGTAATCATCGGAAAAATAGCCGACCGAAAGTTGCCGACGGATACACGAATAAAAGATGGTGAAATACGGGTTTTTGTAAAATCGCCCACTTTTCGAAAATATATGGAAACGGCTTTTGACCAGATACGCATCAACGGCAAAGCAAATTTAGCGATTTTCAAGCGATTGTTAAAAGCACTCTCAATTATCGCCGAAAGAACGACTTCCGACGGCAGAAAAAAAATAGTTGAGGAACAGATCAACTTAATCAAAGAATTTGCGGACGAAACTCTGCAAACCGAATATGAAAGGAAACAATTGGACAAATTGGTTTCCAAAGAATTGAGTAAAATAAAGTATAAAAGAGTTTAATGGTTACGAAAGAAACAGATAATGATTACGAAAGAAACAGATATAGAAGATTATTTAATAGACGCAAGCAATTTGCAGGGCGGAAACGCTCAAAAATTGTTTATTCCCGAAACAAAAGAAGAAATTGCAGGGATTTTGCGGGAAGCCAATGAGCAGAATATTAGCGTAACGATTTCGGGTGCGAGAACCGGAACTGTCGGCGGGGCGATTCCGTTTGGCGGGGTTATAATTTCACTTGAGAAATTTAAGAAATTAGAAATTTCCAAAAACGAAACCGGCGGAACGGCGTTTGTCGGAGCGGGAGTTTTATTGACCGATGTGCAGAAAGCAGTTGATGCGGAAGGCTTGTTCTATCCGCCCGATCCGACAGAATGGAGTTGTCAGATCGGCGGAACTGTCGCCACAAATGCGAGCGGTGCGAGGAGCTTTAAATACGGAGCGACACGAGATTTCGTTAAAAGATTGGAAATCGTTCTGCCCGACGGCGATTATTTGAGTATCAAACGCGGCGAGGTTTTCAGCGAAAACGGATTCATCGAAACCGAAACCGAAAACGGCAATAAAATAAAAGCAAAATTACCGACTTATCAACAACCGAACGTCCGCAAAAACACGAGCGGATATTTTTCGGGCGAAAAAATTGATGCGATTGATCTTTTCATCGGAAGCGAGGGAACTCTCGGAATCGTTACGGAAATCGAATTAAATTTACTGCCGAAACCGAAAGGTTTTTTGAGCGGAATTGTTTTCTTCAAAGATGATAAAGACCTATTAAATCTTGTAAATAAAGCAAGAAATCTCTCTTTTGAAAAACGAGCAATCCAAAATCCAAAATCTAAAATCCAAAATGGAATTGATGCAACGATTTTAGAGTATTTCGATGACAAATCACTTGAATTTATTCGTGAAAAATTTCCCGAAACGCCCGAAAATATGGCGGGAGCGATTTTTTTTGAACAGGAAACGACGGAAGAAAACGAAGATAAATTGTTCGGGAAATGGAACGGTCTTTTGGAAAAACACAATGCCGACATCGAGCAATCTTGGTTTGCGATAAACGAACAGGATTTGGAAAAAATGCGTGAATTCCGCCACGCTTTGCCGGTTTCGGTAAATGAAAGAATCGTTAAATATAAACAGCGAAAGGTCGGGACGGATATGGCAGTT
>JBGTKR010000454.1:0-3568 GCA_041744535.1 Pyrinomonadaceae bacterium | reverse complement strand
CTTTCTTTTCGTGCTATCGCACTCATTACAAGCGGGACTCTTATGCTCCAGTCTTTACTCGAATTCTTCCTCGATCTTCTGAATCAGATTCTCCGATAATTCAGACGACAGCACATTTTTGATAAGCACAAATACTTTTGATAAAAGTTTGCGTTCGGTGTTGGAGAGTTTGGTTAACTTGTCCGTGCGATAGACGGGTTCGGTGTCGAGTGATATTTTTTGGATGTCTTTGACTTTTGGCGAGTCTGTTTTGACGACATCGCTGAAAATTTTGGCGAGCGGCGTTTCTTCCGTTTGTTCGGCGAGTGTTTGGCTCATTCTTTCGATTTTCTTTTTGCCGTCTTCCGCACTTTTTTTCTTGTTTTGCAGGTCTTGGATTGATTTTAGCTGCTCTTCCTGACTGACAAAACCCTTTTCCTGTTTTTGTTTGAAGTCCTTTAATTCCTCTTCATATTTGTTGATGCGTCTTTGGGCACTTGCTAAATTTGAAGTTTGATTTGCCAAGCGTTTGATGTCGGCACAGATCGGTTTTAAGTTGTCTTTTAATAAACGATACGTTTCGCCGTCCTCGAAATCGTCGCGTCTGCCGTTGGGAATTAAATCCTGATGCAGAGCGTAAACTTCGCCAACAACATAAAATTGAAAACGCGAATCGGTCGCATTTTTTCCGAACAATTCTTCCAAGCGGTTTTCGTCGCCGATTTGGATGTTGTTTCTCCTAAGACGCAAACCTCTCGCTTTGTTTACTTTTTCCAACTGCCTGTTTTGGATGTTTGAAATGCTGTGCCAACCCCAATAAAGCAAGTCGCCCTGGCGGTCATTTGCTTTGAAAAATATTATATCCCTGATCTCGCCCGCTTTACTGCGTTTGCCTTTTGATTCGCTGTAAAAATATGTCGTGTAACCTTTGTAAAGTTGTTCGTTGTTGACAAAAATATTGTATTCGTCAACCGATAAATTTTCCTTTTTTAACTCGTCATAAATCTGCGTGCGAAAACTAAAATGCCCGTCAAATGGAAGCGGTGCGATCATTTTCAAATAATCTTTGATGTCGCTTTCGTCCAATAATTCCTCACTCGTAACGTCCGACATAGTGATTTTAAAATAATGTTTTTCCGCGTCTTCCGGTTCGGTTTGAAATTCGGTTACGCTTGAAATAACTTCGGCGGCGGATTCTTTTTCTTGTCGGTCGGTTACGATTTGTTTTAATTTTTTCGCGTCCCAAATCATTATTGATTTTGTCGCTTCGCCTTTAAATGATGTTTCAAAGGTGAGCTTTTCGCAATAGGCAAGTCCGCCCAAACGTCCGATTCCGCGAAAGCCTTTTTCCTTACCGATTTCCTTATCCGATTGGGCGATGTTTTGCAGTTTGTCAACAAAATCTTTTTGCGAAATTCCCGTTCCGTTATCTTCAAAAGAGATTGTTCGACGGTTTTCGTTGATGTTTATGTGAATGTATGTGTCTGATTTTTCGACCAAATTTTCGGCAACTGCTTTGTCAATCGCATCCGCCGAATTCTGGATATATTCACGATAGACGCAGCGTGCGTCGTCATACATTCCGACGGTCAGATTTTCTATTACATATTTGCCGATTACGGGTTTTGCTTGATTGTTCATTTTTTAATTTTTTTGACTGGAGCGTAAGCGTCCCGCTTGCAATGAGAGCGATAGCACGAAAAAAAGTTTATCAACCCTAAAGTTTATTTTTATCTTTAAAGTTTATCACGTTTTTTTCGCGTTTAAGAAAACGCTCATTGCAAGCGGGACGCTTACGCTCCAGTCGTCTTACCTATTATTTAAATTGCCGATAAACCGGTTTCGGAAATTTTATATTCAAAACCGAGCGAAAAACCGGATTTTCCAAAATGTATTCGCCCTGTTCGAGCCGCGTCATTATTGAACGGTAAACTGACGGAATATATTTGTAATCGCCTTTCATAAGTTCAATCGAATTCGTTCTGCCGAAAGCGTGTGTCGCACAATTTCCTTTGATGCGGTCATCAATCGCACTTTTGAATTGCTCGGCGGAAAACAGGACGATTCCCAGAGAACGCCCACGCTCGGTAACTTCCCGAAGCTGCCGCAAAATCGGCGAATTTTTCGGTGCATCCTTGGATGCGTATTTGTTTAATTCGTCAATAAAAACGATTATTTTTGAAGGAATATCGGCTTCATCCCGGTCATCCGCCTGACCTAATTTTAAATCATAAATCGCATTGATGACATCGCCGAAAACAAAGCCCTGCATATCTTCATCCAACTTCGCAATATCAACGACAAAAACTTCATTTTTGCGAATTTGCTGGATCGCTTCTTCCAGACGAACTTCGCCTTTTTTCTCATTCAGATTGTCTTGGAAAATCGTGCTTTTTTCAAATACGCGGTTAAAATGCCGACTGAATTTCCGCCAACTCGCCACGGTTATTTCCTTGGTTCTGCCCGAACCTTTTTGTTTGTATTCGGCAAGTCTGTCTTTGAAATCCGCCCAATTCGTAACTCTCGCAAATTCGCTCGTTTTCGAGGCGATGCTTCCGACGATTGATTCCATCGTCCCGCTTGCATCGTCAACATTTGCAAAGAGCATATCAATTTTGTCTTTGTCCAGATCATAAGTGTATTTGAATTGAAACGCTTTTTTCAAATGGCGTTGCCCGTCAAAATCTTTGCCGTAAGTTACGCTCTCGACTCGTTTTGCATAAGGGTAAAAATACTTCACATTTTCAAACGGCGAAGGATTTATGCCGAGCATATTTTCATAAATTTCCTTGTCGGCTTTTCCCAAATCCTTATTTGGTTCGTCCAAAGCCAGCAAATCTCTACCTTTTACATTCAGCACAACAAATGCCACGCTGTCGTCGTGATTTTCGGCATTTTTTGTAAATTCGTCCTGAATCGCCTTGAGCAAAAACATCGCATAAGAAGTCTTTGCTGCTAAACCCGAAATGCCGGAAATATTCAGATGTGCCCCTTCGGGTCCGAGCAGAAAATGCGAGTTGAAATGAACCGGAATTGTTATCGGATCGTCCTTATACATCGTGATATAACCACACGGCAGAGGATTTTTTACGTTTGATAAACCGAGTGCGTTTTTGATGTCTTTTTCGTTTGCTAAGGAAACAGGATAGCCGTCTAAAACGGGCGTGTAAATGTTTTTTGAATTTCCCGCAACCCGTGCTTTGACATAATTCATCCCGATTCTTTCGGTGTTGAGTTCCGCTTCCGTATCACCGAAATCGCTCGAAATAAACCCGGCAAGAGAACTCGCCGAATCGGTCAGATGTGAAATTCCTTCGACCACGCCGAATGTTACGGAATCTTTTATGTGTTGGACTTTAATAACATCGAAAGGCTTTAGAATCAAAGTCTTGTTCGTCCAAAAATAAAATTCATCAACCGTTGAAGGTGCTTTCTCCGTCGCCACGACTTTGCCGATTCGTTTTGTCATAATTTTTTCGACTGGAGCGTAAGCGTCCCGCTTGCAATGAGTGCGGTAGCACGAAAAGAAAGTTTATCAACTCTAAAGTTTATTTTTATCTATAAAGTTTATCACGTTTGTTTTCGCGTT
>JBGTKR010000453.1:0-13706 GCA_041744535.1 Pyrinomonadaceae bacterium | reverse complement strand
GGCGAACGCGAGATAATTCTGCATATGGGAATGGACGAATACGAGCATAAATTAGAGGAAAAACCGGAAGACATTGATAAGGTTTATGAAAAATCAATGTTCGGTAATGAATTTGAAGAGGTTTACGAAAAACATAATCGCTGGGCGATGACCATAGATTTGAATTCCTGTGTCGGGTGTAATGCCTGCGTGCTGGCGTGTCAGTCGGAAAATAATATTCCGGTCGTCGGCAAGGAGCAGGTCGAACGCAGCCGCGAGATGCACTGGATGAGAATTGATGCCTATTATCAAGGCGATGACATTTCCGATTCCAACAATGTTCAGGGTCCGCATTTTCAGCCTCTTTTGTGTCAGCAGTGCGAACAAGCACCGTGCGAACTCGTCTGTCCGGTTCACGCTACGGTTCACAGTGCGGAAGGCTTGAACGATATGGTTTATAACCGTTGCATCGGAACGAGATACTGCTCGAATAACTGCCCGTATAAAGTCCGGCGTTTTAATTTCTTTCTGTATCAGGATTGGGATACGCCGCAGTATAAAATGATGCGAAACCCGGAAGTTACGGTTCGCAGCCGCGGTGTAATGGAAAAATGCACATACTGCACGCAGAGAATCGTAAAAGCCAGAATTGCCGCCGAAACGGATGGACGCGATATACGCGACGGCGAGATCGTTACGGCTTGTCAGTCGGTTTGTCCGGCGGATGCGATCATTTTCGGTGATTATAATGATAAGGACAGTCAGGTTACGAAAAGCAAAAAAGACCGTCGCAACTATGCTTTATTAAATGAAGAACTGAACACACAGCCGAGAACGTCCTATCTGGCAAGCGTCAGAAATCAAAATCCGGCGATGCCCGATTATCACGAAGCCGAGAAAAAAGAAGAAGGCGGACACTAGGACAAATTTCAGATCGCAAATTTCAGATTTCAGAAAAGATAAAAATTCTGAAATTTAGAATCTGAAGATTTGAAAAACAAGAATTTCGACTAAAAACAAAAAATTTGAAATCTGAGATTTGAAATCTGAAATTTATTTGCTATGCAAAACGTAAAAGAACTGGAAGAACTTAAAAGGATTCAAAGGGAAATTTACCCGCCGATGGTCGAAGGCGAGCAGACCTACGGGACGATCACGGACAAGATCAGCGACATTACGCTGAAAAAACGGACACCGTTCGGATGGTTTATCGGGTTCGGAATAGCGTTTTTGATAGCTCAGTTTCTACTGCTGACCGTAACTCTGGTTTTTGCACAGGGCATCGGCATTTGGGGAAATAATCAACCCGTCGGTTGGGCATTTCCGATCATCAACTTCGTCTGGTGGATTGGTATCGGACACGCGGGAACGCTTATTTCCGCTATTCTTTTGCTGTTGAATCAGAAATGGCGAACTTCGATCAACCGTTTTGCCGAAGCGATGACGCTTTTTGCAGTCGCTTGTGCGGGGATGTTTCCGATCCTGCACACGGGTCGTCCGTGGCTTGCATACTGGATGCTGCCGTATCCGAACACGATGGGAATGTGGCAGAATTTCCGCAGTCCTCTGATGTGGGACGTTTTTGCGGTTTCGACTTATGCGACCGTTTCGCTTCTGTTTTGGTATGTCGGTTTGATTCCCGATATTGCGACATTAAGAGATCGGGCGAAAAATCCGTATTTTAAGAAAGTTTACGGTTTGCTTTCGTGCGGTTGGCGTGGTTCGGCAAGACACTGGCATCGTTATGAACTGGCGTATTTATTGTTGGCGGGAATTTCGACACCGCTTGTTTTGTCAGTTCACTCAATCGTAAGTTTCGACTTCTCGGTGGCACAGCTTCCCGGTTGGCACGCGACGATCTTCCCGCCGTATTTCGTTGCGGGGGCGATCTTTGCAGGGTTTGCGATGGTTCTGATTCTGTGTATCCCGCTTCGTATCTTTTATAATTTAAAGGATATGATTACCGACACGCACCTTGTTTATATGGGTAAGGTGATGCTCGCAACGGGAATGATCGTAGTTTACGGTTATGCGATGGAAGCATTTTTTGCGTGGTATTCAGCCGCTCCTTTCGAGCGGTATATGATGTATAACCGAATGTTTTCCGGTCCTTACTGGTGGACATACTGGCTTTTAATACTTTGTAACGGTGTTTCGATCCAGTTCCTTTGGTTCAAGCGTTTTCGGGAAAGTGCGTTCTGGCTGTTTATAATTTCGCTGGTCGTCAGCGTCGGTATGTGGCTCGAGCGTTTTGTAATTATTATCACGAGTCTGCACAGGGATTTTCTGCCTTCATCTTGGGGAATGTTTGCACCGACAATCTATGATTTTACGATGTTTCTCGGAACGATCGGATTTTTCTTCGCTTTGATCTTTTTATTCGTGCGGATGCTTCCCGTTATCTCGATCTTCGAGGTCAGAACACTTCTGCCGCAAGCAGAGGTCGGACACGGTGAAAAGGGACAGATGCACGAAAGCGATGTGAAAAATGTCGGAGTTGATACCGATCATATGGATCAGATCAATGTGCCGAAAGGTGTGGATACGGAATAAATTTGTTAAATTGAAATTGCAGCCGACTTAATGTTTGTTCGCTCATAGAACAAGGGCAACTCACCCATGTCAAGCTATTTGCCGACAGACTAAGTTGGCTGCAAACATCAAAGATATGGAAGAGAAAATTTACGGAAATTACGGTTTATTAGCTGAATTCGACACGCCGACGGAAATTGTTGCGGCGGCGGAGAAGGTTCGTGAAGCCGGATATACAAAGACCGATGCGTTTTCGCCGTTCCCGATTCACGAAATGGATCAGGCTCTCGGCATCAAACGGACGATTTTGCCATATCTGGTTTTTCTCGGCGGAATAGCCGGACTGCTTGCGGGTTTGGCTTTGCAGATCGGCACTCACGTTTTTGATTATCCGATCATTGTCGGTGGTCGTCCGCATTTGAGTTTGCCGGCATTTATTCCGCCCGCTTATGAGTTGACGATTTTGCTGGCATCATTTACGGCCGTTTTCGGAATGCTCTTCCTGAACGGTCTGCCGAAGCCGTATCATCCCGTCTTTAATGTGCCGAGATTTAATCTGGCGACGCGGGAAAAGTTTTTCTTACTGATTGAAGCGTCCGACCCGAAGTTTGATTATGAGGAAACGAGAAGTTTTATGGAAACGCTTGATCCGCAGGAGGTTTTTGATGTTGACGAGTAAATTCGAGACACGGAAACACGGAGACACGGAAACACGGAGAGAAAATCACGGAATAAGTGAAAAATCACCGCGTCGCCGCGTCGCACTTTCGCCGCGTCTTCTTATAAACTGCCTTCTGCTTACTGCCATCTGCCTGCTGGCTGCGGGCTGCCGCTATGATATGCAGGATCAGCCGCGTTATAAACCATATAAGGACAGCGACTTTTTCAGCGACGGCAAAGCGATGCGTGATCTGCCGGAAGGCACGGTTTCGCGTGGAAATCTGCGGGAAAATAAGGCTTTATACACGGGTAAAAAAGAAAACGCCGATCCGAATATACAGGTTGAATCAACCACCGACCCGAAAACGGGAAATACGCTTGTTTCGAGTTTTCCGAATGATGTCGAGGAATTTCCGATTCCCGTTACCAAAGAATTATTGGACAGGGGCGAGCAGAGATATAAAATTTTCTGTATGGTGTGCCACGGTCCCGTGGGAAGCGGCGATGGAATAGTCGTGCGGCGTGGTTATCCCGCACCGCCGACGTATCACGATGACCGCCTGAGAAACGCACCCGTCGGACATTTTTTCGATGTAATGACAAACGGTTGGGGCAAAATGAACAGTTACGCTTCGCAAATTCCGGTAGCTGACCGTTGGGCGATTGTCGCTTACATCCGAACCTTGCAGATCAGCCAAAATCCGAACGGCAGTATGACAATGGATAAATCGGTAAACTCCGCAACGGAAACAACCAACACAAACGGCAATAACGCAAATACGAACACGAATCCGGCAAATGGAGAAACAACCAATACCAACGGAAACGGAGGTGCGAATTAATGTTAGATAATACCTTTGAACCTCCGGCATTTTTAGACCGCTGGCAAAACACAGCACTCGGTGTCGGCGGCATATTTACATTGATCTGGGCAGTCGGACTTTTACTGGGCGATGTCGAATTTGCCTTACGCGGTTGGCTTTTAGGCTTTATTTTCTGGGCGGGAATCGGTATCGGCGGAATCGGAATTTTGCATCTGCAGTATTTAACGGGCGGTGCTTGGGGCGTTGTTATCAGAAGAGTTTGCGAAGCGTGTTCGCGGACGATTTTGATTTTGGCAGTTCTGTTCCTACCCATCGCCGTGGGAGTTTTTCAGCTTTACGAATGGGCAAATATTCCGAATGATCATTTTATTGAAGCAAGAGGATGGTATCTGCAGCCGATTTGGTGGATAGTTCGGTCAGCAGTTTATTTCTTATTGTTTGGTGTAATGGCATATCTGTTCAGCCACTGGTCGCGTTTGCAGGATGCTTCGGAAAACTATGAAGAATCAGCTAGACATTTGGGGACGGCGACGGCTTTTTCCGGTCCTTCGATCATTTTTTACGTTTTGCTTATAACATTCGCGTCGGTTGATTGGATGATGACGCTCGAACCGCATTGGTTTTCGACGATGTGGGGTTTTCTGTTCGTGGCGGGCTGGGCGTTGAGTTGTTTCTGTTTTGCAGTCGCAATTCTGGCTTATTTTTCCGACAAACCGCCGCTTGACAGAGTTCTCGGCAAACGTCATTTTCACGACATCGGTAAATTAATGCTCGCTCTCGTGATGGTTTGGGCATATTTTAATTTCTCGCAGTATCTGATTATTTATTCGGGAAACTTGACCGAGGAAACTCCGTATTTTATCACCCGTTCGCAAGGTGTTTGGGGAGCAATCGGAATAATACTTATTATTTTCCACTTTGCCTTTCCGTTTCTGATCTTATTGATGCAGGATTTCAAACGCAAGGCAAAATGGCTGGCGGCTTTGGCGATCTTCATTTTATTTATGAGGATTGTAGATATGTTCTACATCATCGGACCGAGTCCGATGATCGGCGAAATTCAGCATCACGTAAATATGCTGCATCTTCCGTTCCGATTTAGTGTCTGGTATATCGTCGGACCGATCGCAACCGGCGGAATATGGCTCTGGTGGTTTTTCAAGGAACTGAAAAAACGTCCGTTGATGCCTTATAAAGACCCGTTTTTTACAAATGCGATCAAACACGGAAAGGGACATTAAGTGGATTTTGGATTTTAGATTTTGGATTTTGGATTGGTAAAATTATAGAGGTGGATTTTGATTTGCCGGAGCGAGGATAATTATTCGATTTTATAAAGTTGATAGACCGGATAAATCCAAAATCCAAAATCTAAAATCCAAAATAAGATTATGGCAAAGCATAAAACAACAGATCACGAAGAATCATTTGTGGATTTCGATCAGCCGTATGAACAAAATATCATCGGGATGCGTGGAATCATATATTTTGCCGCCGGTTTGGTTTTGCTGATCGTTATCACATTCGGTTTGATGTGGGTTTTTCAATTTCAGGTTTTACAGCCGGATTACCAAGAGGCAAACGAGCAAAACACGAATCCGATGGGATTGACCGACGACGAAAAGCTGCCCCCCGAACCGCGTCTGCAATCTGCACCCGGATTCGGTGTTGATAATCCGAATGGCGGACGGGTAAATCTTGAATTGAGAGAACCGCAAGCCGAATACCGTGAACTTCAAAAGCAGTGGAAAAAACTCTGGGAAGACGGTCAGAAAGATGAAAAAACGGGGACGTTAATTTCTTTGCCGATCGAGGAAGCCAAGAAAAGGTTTTTAGAAGATAAAAATATCAAGTCTATCACCGGCGAAGAAGGCGAAAAGGCAGTAAATGAAGCAAGATCAATGGTTTCCGCTTCAAGTGCCGGACGCACTTCAACCGATATAAGAAGGTAATAAAATGAGAAAAAGTTCAGAAAATTCAGCAGTTTTGAAACTGAAACTTTTGGTAAGTTTGGGTATTTTGATAATTTTGACGGGTTCGGTATTTGCTCAGAAAACGGAGCATTATAACTCGCCGCTTTATTCGCCTAAAACTTACGATCCGGGACAGAGCGAAGGTTCAAGCAACGGAATTCCGAAGGCTTTGAAAAAGGTCGGCATCGAGCAGAAGTTAAATTCGCAACTTCCTTTGGATGCAGTATTTAAGGATGAAAACGGACGGGAAGTTAAACTCGGAAAATATTTCGGCAACGGAAAGCCCGTGATTCTGGCATTGGTTTATTATGAATGTCCGATGCTTTGCAACGAGGTTTTAAATGGTTTGACGGGTTCTTTAAAAGGCGTATCGTTTGATGCCGGAAAGGATTTTGATGTCGTGGCGATCAGTTTTGACACACGCGAAAACGATAAGCCGGAGCTGACAAAAAATAAAAAAGCAAGTTATGTCGAAAGATATAATCGCCCCGGTTCGGCGGACGGCTGGCATTTTTTAACGGGTGAGCAGAGCGAGATTGACAAGGTAACGAAAGCCGTCGGGTTTCATTATAGTTTTGACGAAAGAACGAATCAATTTGCCCACGCCGGCGGAATTATGATGGCAACGCCGGAAGGCAAACTTTCGAGATATTTCTACGGCATTGATTATTCGCCGAAAGACGTAAAATTCGGCATTATGGAATCGTCAAAAAACAAGATCGGAAATCCGGTCGAACAGCTTTATTTATATTGCTATCATTACGATCCTTCATCGGGAAAATACGGTTTTGCGGTTCTCAATGTTCTCCGGCTGATGGGAGTTGCCACCTTGCTCGGACTCGGTTTAATGTTTTTCCTTTTTTGGCGTAGAAACAGGAAAATGAGTTGATGGCAGGTCGTAAATTGTAGATGGTTTTAATTAACGAATTACGAATTACGAATTACGAAAATTATGCAAAATACATCGTGGATTCCATTATTTCCAGAACAAGCGTCAACATTCGCCTGGCAGGTGGATTATTTATATTTTTATCTGATTGCGATCAGTGTGTTTTTTACAGTTGCGATTGCTGTGGCGATCTTCTTTTTTACGGTTAAATATCGTGAAAAGGAAAAATTTGCGACACCGGACGAGATTCACGGCTCGATTCCGCTTGAATTATTCTGGTCGTTTATTCCCTTCGTAATCTCGATGACGATTTTTCTCGGCGGTGCAATCGTTTATTACAATCAATATAATATCCCTGCCGACAATATGGAAATATTTGTGGTCGGAAAACAATGGATGTGGAAGATTCAGCATCCGACCGGACAGAGAGAAATTAATGAACTTCACGTTCCCGTCGGACGCAAGATTAAATTAACGATGACGACCGAAGACACTCTGCACGATTTTTATATTCCGGCATTCCGCACCAAAGCGGATGTCGTGCCGGGACGTTACACGACACTTTGGTTTGAGGCGACAAAACCGGGTAAATACCATTTATATTGTGCAGAATACTGCGGGTTGAACCATTCGGGAATGGGCGGTTGGGTTTATGTAATGGAGCAGAAGGATTTCGACAACTGGCTTGCCGGAAGTGTATCCGATCAAACTCCCGTTCAGTTGGGTGAAGATTTGTTTACGAACAAATTAGGTTGTGCTTCGTGCCACGCCGGAGCAAATCAACGCGGGGCGAAACTCGAAGGAATTTATAACAAGGAAGTAAAATTGGTCGGCGGTCAAACCGTTATCGCCGACGATCAATATCTACGCAATTCGATTCTGAATCCGGGCGGTCAGATCGTCGAAGGTTATCAGCCGATTATGCCGACCTTCAAAGGACAGGTTACGGAAGAACAGCTTGTCGCATTGATCGCCTATATCAAATCCTTAAGCGGCGACACGAGCGGAACAACAAGCAGTTCCGGTTCGACAAATTCAACGGAAACTCCAAAAAAAGAAGAGCCGCAAGGAGCTGTTACAAATCCGAAAATTCCGAACAATCGCCCGAATGAAAATCCGGTTGAGAGCAATGGGGGAGTTAAGTAGTTATGGAAAATCTAGATGCAGTAAATCTTGAAAGTAGAGAAGAATTACCGAGCGATAATTATTTAAAAAACGGTTACAGCTTAAAATCGTGGCTTTTAACCAAAGATCATAAACGCATTGCGATTATGTATCTGATCAGCGTTTCCGTATTCTTTATGATCGGCGGTTTATACGCGGCATCAATTCGTCTGGAACTGCTGACACCCGCCAGCGATCTGCTTGAATCAGGGACATATAACAGGGTATTTACGCAGCACGGGATCATAATGATCTTTTTCTTTCTGATTCCGTCCATTCCGGCAATTTTGGGAAATTTTTTAATACCCATTATGATCGGTGCAAAAGACCTGGCGTTTCCGCGTATCAATTTGCTCAGTCTTTACATTTATTGGATTGCGGGCGGGATGGCTCTGTGGGCATTGATGCAGGGCGGAGTTGATACGGGTTGGACATTTTATACACCTTATTCGACCACATTTTCAAATTCCTATGTAATGATGGTCGGTCTGGCAATATTTGTGAACGGATTTTCATCAATCTTAACGGGGTTGAACTTTATCGTTACGATTCACACGATGCGGGCTCCCGGAATGACTTGGTTTCGTCTGCCATTGTTTGTTTGGGCTCATTATGCAACAAGTCTGGTAATGATGCTCGGAACGCCCGTTATTGCGATTACGGTTTTACTGCTTGCTTTGGAAAGGTTTACGCAGATCGGAATTTTCGATCCGGCAATCGGCGGCGATCCGATTTTGTTTCAGCATTTATTCTGGTTCTACTCACATCCGGCGGTTTACATTATGATTCTGCCCGGAATGGGAGTTATCTCCGAACTCATCTCCAATTTCGCCCGCAAGAAAATTTTCGGTTACGAATTTATCGCCTTTTCATCAATCGCCATCGCCGTTTTCGGTTTCCTCGTTTGGGGACATCATATGTTCGTTTCGGGACAATCAATTTATGCGGGTTTGGTCTTTTCATTCCTGACGATGGTCGTGGCAGTTCCTTCGGCGATCAAAATGTTTAACTGGACGGCGACGCTTTATAAAGGCTCGATCTCCTACGATACACCGATGCTTTACGCCATCGGATTTATGGGGTTGTTTTTAATCGGCGGATTAACCGGATTATTCTTGGGAGCAATCGGTCTGACCGTTCATTTGACCGACACATATTTTATCGTCGCCCATTTTCATTACGTAATGGTCGGCGGACAGGTGATCGCATATCTCGGCGGAATCCATTATTGGTGGTCAAAAATGACCGGAAAAATGTATTCGGAATTCTGGGGCAGAATCTCGGCGATGCTCGTATTTGTCGGGTTTAACTTAACATTTTTCCCGCAATTCATTCTCGGCTATCAGGGAATGCCGCGGCGTTATGCCGCTTACCCGGAAGAATTTCAGGTTTTAAATGTATTCTCAACCGCCGGAGCATCCGTGCTTGGAATCGGAATGGTTATGCCGGTTATTTATTTAACCCATTCATTGATTTGGGGCAAAAAAGCACCTTCAAATCCGTATATGCACCCCGGCTTGGAATGGCGAACAACTTCGCCGCCGCCGACCTTCAACTTTGAGGAAACGCCCGTCGTAACATGGGAAGCATACGAATTCGGCGAGGAAAGCGGAATGGATTTGGACAGAGCCAGAAGGAGAGATGCGGAAATAATCCGCACCGAACAGTTGCCGTAAGCAGTTAGCAGCGGCAGGAGGCAAAAGCAGTTGCAGAAGGAGAAATCAGTTAAGGATTTTGAATAAATCCAAAATCCAAAATCTAAAATCCAAAATCAAAATATGTCAGAACATTTACACGACGATCATTATCACGCACCCGGACTTCAGCATCAGTTCGATGATATGAAGCAGCAGGTTGATTCCGTAACCATCGGAATGTGGGCATTTCTCGCTCAGGAAATTATGTTCTTCGGCGGATTGTTCACGGTTTATCTGGTTTTTCGTTCGAGATTTCCGATGGCGTTTGCGGCGGGAAGTAATCATCTCGAACCGTTTTGGGGGGGACTCAATACGCTTGTGTTGATCGTCAGCAGTCTGACGATGGCTCTGGCGGTATTTTATGCTCAAAAAGGTAATCGAAATATGCAGGTCATTTTGATTATCCTGACAATGCTTTTCGGTTCGGTTTTTTTAGGCGTTAAAGCGGTTGAATATACCGATAAATATAATCACGGGTTGATTCCGGTTGACGGCTGGAACAAGATCATTGCCGGAGATGAACACACAAGCGTCGGTGCAGACCACGATCTTGCAGAGGAAGCAGACATCACACCGGATAAGGAATCACTTCCGACTTTGACCGAAGAACACGGTTCTGCCGAAGGAGAGAATGCTCCCCACGCTAATCCATACGGTAGATTTCAGATAGTAGATAAGGATATTGAACTCGTTAAATACGCAGAAAAAGAAAATTTCCTGACCGACAGCGAAAAGATCGGTTATTACGAAAATTGGGAAACCAGAGAGTTCAGCCGTGAAAAATTCACCGGAAAGGTGCAGATATTCTTTTGGATATACTTTGTAATGACGGGCTTGCACGCTCTGCATATGATTATCGGGCTGGGAATTATGCTCTGGCTTTTATACAAGGCTTGGCGGAGCACGTTTTCCGCCGAATATTATTCGCCTGTTGAAATAGCAGGGTTGTATTGGCACTTCGTAGATATTGTCTGGATTTTCCTGTTTCCTTTACTTTATTTGCTTGGAAGACACTTTTTAGCAGGAGGACACGGTTAAAATGGCTGAAAGTATCAAAAATATTGATCACGCTGAATTTGACGAACATCACGAAGACCACGAACCTCATATGGGAATTCCGGGATATTTAGTGGTTTTCGGAATACTGTTCGTCGGAACGATCGTAACTTATCTGGTTTCATTTCTCGATTTGGATAATACCTTCTTTCCCGGAGCAAATACTCTGGTCGCTCTGCTGATAGCATTTTTCAAGATGACCTGTGTCGTGCTTTATTTTATGCACGTCCGCTGGAGTTCGAGATTGGTCTGGCTGACGGCGGTTGCCGGATTTTTCTGGCTGGCGATTATGTTTGCCTTTACGATGCAGGATTATCTGACACGCTCGGTTGTCGGCAGATAATATTGCAGTTAAAGCATTAAAGAGAGTTAAAACGCGGTGCGAAAAGGCAAAATGTTCTTTAGTGCCGCGTCTTTATGTGTTAGGTAATAAGGTTTTATACGTGATATTATAAACGGTTTAGTGGTCGGGAATTTTTATTTTATAATAATCAATAATATATTTAGTGAAAGCAATTTTAATACAACAATCGAATGATTTGATACATCACAAGCGACTGATGTTAAAGCAAATCCCTTTTAAAAAATTAACCGTATTTTTTATACTCATAACCGCTTTGTTCTTAAGCGGTTGTAAAAACCCCTTTAACCCGAAATCCAAGCAAAAGGTCGCCACGCTATTAGAGAAAGAGGATGCTGTGCAATCGCAATTGCTGGAGCAGATTGATTATTTTGCGAAAGTTGATTCGATGCGGGCGAAAGTGGATTTAAAATTTGTAGATAATTCTTATGCAAGTTCGGGAATTGCGGAAAGATACAAACAAGTTCCCGGAGTAATTGTCGTTAAGCGTCCCGATAAGATTCGGCTTGAAGTTAAAATACCGATAATAAATACGGATATTGTTCAAATGACATCCGACGGCGATACATTCAGAGTCGCAATTTTGGAAGACGGAGCGGGCGGTAAATACAGAAAATTTATAGTCGGGACAAATTCCGTTGATTATGAATTGCTGCAGGAACGAGTTGATGAGATCGGCAACGGCGATGCAAAGGAATTAAAGGAAAACGTAAATGCCTTTTCAAACCTGCGTCCGCAGCATTTTACCGACGCAATGCTCGTGCGTCCGACGGATACTTCAAAATTCGTGTATCTGCAAAGCACAACCGTGCAGGAAGAAGTTGATTTTGATCTGCTGAAAAAGAAATCTCCTTTGGGCTGGGTTCTGCGTAATTATTATCTGTTGGATGAATTTCGCAAAAATGATGACGGCAATCTGGTTATTTCAAGACGATTCTGGTTTGACAGAGTCGGGAAAATCCGTCTTGCCCGCCAGCAGATTTTTGATAATAAAGGCGAACTCGAATCCGATATAATTTACGGTTTGGAAGGGAAATTAACCGAAGCGGGAAAATATGATCTACCATTGCAGGTCGAAGTTACACGCCCGAAGGAAAAGTATAAAATGCGTTTGAAATATCCCGATCCGAAGGGCGTAACGATCGGTAATGATTATCCCGACAGGGCGTTTGTCTTGGAAAATTCATGGAAATTGGAAGAACTTAATCTGGATAAAAAACTTGCCGAGATCAAAGCCGGACAAACACTAACAAGCAGAACTACGGAAACAAAGGCTGAAAATAATAAATAATAAACATTCCCGGATGAGCGATATAATTTTAGAAACAGAAGACCTGACCAAAATTTACAAGGTCGGAAAGGTTGAAACCCACGCATTACGCGGTGTTTCTCTTGCCGTGGAAAAGGGCGAATTTGTCGCCATAATGGGACAATCCGGCTGCGGCAAGTCTACGCTTCTGCATCTTTTGGGCGGATTGCTTTCACCGTCGGGCGGAAAAATTCTGATTGATAACGAGGATATTTCAAAGGTTTCCGACGCAAAGCGAACCGACATACGCCGCCGCAAGATCGGTTTTGTCTTTCAAAGGTTTAACCTGTTTCCGACCCTGACCGCCGACGGAAATCTGCGGCTGGCGGAAAGAATACATTCGGGCAACGGCAGCAACGGAAATGCGGAAAACCGCCGCGATATTTTAAAAATGCTCCAGCTTGAAAACAAGATGAACAACAAACCCGTCGAACTTTCCGGCGGCGAACAACAGCGGGTTGCATTGGCACGTGCGGTAATCAACAGCCCCGCAATAATTCTAGCAGATGAGCCGACGGGAAATTTGGATTCGGAAAATTCCGAGATCGTCTTAAATATGTTCAAGGAATTAAACGAAAAATATAATCAGACGATCCTGATGATCACACACGACCCGGAAGCCGCCGCCTATTGCGAAAGAAAAATTCAGATGCGGGATGGTTTGATCGTAACTGATTAGGTCTTTGGCTTTTGGTCTTTGGTCTTTGTTTTTTTTGATTAAATTTAAAAGTTTTCGATAAAGTGATTTTCTTCCAAAGACCAAAAACCGAAGACCAAAAACCATCTTAAATAAATGAAAAAAATTATCTTATGGGATTATGAACGCGGGACTTGGCAATATGATGTTTTTTGCCTTATGATAATCGCGTTTATCTTTCTGACACCGAAAACGTGGTTTAGCGGAAAAGAAAGAGATGCAACCCCGAAGGCAATTTCAAACGTCCAAACCGAAGATTTTTCATCGGTTAAAAAGAAAGATCAATTAAAGGAACTCAGCGGAAATCTTAAAAAATAATACAAGGATGTCTTTTATTTAACTGACACACGCTGAGTTTTGATGTTAGAGAATAGAGGTCGAAATTTATAAAAAACAAACGGATTTCGACTTTCAGACTCTAACATAACTTGAGTTCGAGATAAGCCGTCGAAGACGGCAACATATTTGTAGCCCATAACGCAAGTTATGGGAACAGGTTTAGACCAAGTTTTCAAGCGGTTGAATAACCGCGACATATATTTTATGTCGCCATTTTCAATGGCTA
>JBGTKR010000452.1:0-4411 GCA_041744535.1 Pyrinomonadaceae bacterium | reverse complement strand
TCTTCCTTTTTGCCGAAAGTAAGCGGTCCGAGCGAACTCATCCCGTATTCACAAACCATCGCTCTCGCCAAACCGGTCGCACGCTCGATGTCGTTTGATGCCCCGGTTGTAACATTTTCATCACCGAAATAAATTTCTTCGGCAAGTCTTCCACCCATTAAAATAGCTATCTGACTGGTCAAATATTCCTTCGTGTAACTATGTTTATCGGTTTCGGGCAGCTGCATCGTAACGCCTAAAGCCATTCCACGCGGGATGATCGAAACTTTATGAACAGGATCGGCTTGCGGAACTTTCAAACCGACGAGCGTATGTCCGGCTTCGTGATATGCCGTCAATTTTTTCTCTTCGTCGGAAAGAACCATACTTTTTCGTTCGGCTCCCATCATCACTTTGTCTTTTGAAACTTCAAAATCCGACATCCCGACAACCTTTTTATCAAGACGAGCCGCATTCAAAGCCGCTTCGTTGACGAGATTTGCCAGATCCGCTCCGGTAAATCCGGGTGTTCCGCGGGCAATGATATTGATATTTACATTCTCATCCAAAGGAATTTTTCGCGTGTGAACTTTCAAAATTCCCTCGCGTCCTTTAATATCAGGACGACCAACGACAACGCGGCGGTCAAAACGTCCCGGACGAAGCAATGCGGGATCGAGAACGTCCGGGCGGTTTGTCGAAGCCACTAAAATAACTCCGTCATTTGATTCAAAACCGTCCATTTCAACCAGCAATTGATTCAAAGTTTGCTCACGCTCATCGTGTCCACCGCCGAGTCCCGCTCCGCGATGTCTTCCGACCGCATCAATTTCATCAATAAAAATTATGCAGGGTGCATTTTTCTTGCCTTGTTCAAAAAGATCACGAACACGCGAAGCACCGACACCGACAAACATTTCGACGAAATCCGAACCTGAAATCGAGAAGAACGGAACATTTGCCTCACCCGCAACGGCTTTTGCCAACAGGGTTTTTCCCGTTCCGGGAGGTCCGACCATCAGAACGCCCTTCGGAATTTTACCGCCGAGTTTTTGAAATTTTTGCGGGTCTTTAAGAAATTCGATGATTTCTTCCAACTCTTCTTTGGCTTCCTGAACTCCTGCCACATCTTTAAATGTAACCCGTTTCTGCTGATTATTAAGCAGTTTTGCCTTTGATTTTCCAAAGCTAAGTGCTTTATTTCCGCCGGCTTGCATCTGACGCAAGGTAAAAGCTAAGAATCCGATTAAAAGTAAAAACGGTAAGGCGTTAAGTAATACTATCCAAAACCAACCGCTCGAAGCCTGTTCCAGATCGGTTTTTATCGCATTCGGTTTTTCCTGATTTACCTTATTGATCGAGTCGAGCAGAACCTGTCTGGTCGCATCGCTCGAATCTAATGGGGTGATAAATTTTTTGCCGCTTTTATCTTCGAGTTCAAGCTGACTTTGCTTGATCGAAGCCGCGGAAATATCTTTATTTTGTATGTATGTCAGGGCTTTATCAAATGATATTTCCTCCGGGTTCGCCGTCTGTTTGCTCTGCAGAAACCAGACAAACATCAATGCACTGGAAATTATCACGACCCATAACAATGCTTGTTTTGCTTTTGAATTCAACTTATAGCCTCCAAGATAATCTTCTTTGAATAATTATCTAAATAAAATCAATTTTAATCTCATCAACAACTTTTTTGATGATGTTTTACCATTACAAGTTGTTTTATAATGAGTTTAGAATTTTCTAAACTTCAACCCTTAATTGTAGTTGTCGGACGGGCTTTTTTCAACCTTCACTTCTACAAAAACCAATCTGCCGTTTTCTTTTACCACTCTGCCGAAATCAGGTAATTCGACAATTTTTCCGCTTTTTCTGCTGTTTATTAAACGCTCAATAGCCTCTATATTCTTCAAATCTATTTTTTTCAGATCACTACGGTTTTCTTTTAACCAAGCTCTTAAAACTCTGTAAAGCATTGCCTTTGAATATCTTTTCAAGTTTTTAATTTCCAAAAACGAATTTTTAAAAATATCGGTTTTATCAATTTTTTCAGATGTTAATGCGTCCAGTAATTCGGCTTCCAGAGTTATAAGTTTAGCGGAATTTGCCAGAGTAGAAATAATATTCGGGTTATATTTTTTTAATTCGGGAATTAATTCTTTTCTGATTCGAACACGCTGAAAATTTAAATCCTCATTCATCGAGTCGTTTCTGTATCGGATTTTATCGTTTTTCAGAAATTCGATAACTTCTTCTCTTGTCGCCCAGGACAGAAACGGTCTGACGAGTAGAATCTCACCGGATTCTTGAAGTTTTCGGATCGGTTTCATCCCCGAAAGTCCCTCCAGACCGCTGCCGCGTATCAGATTAAAAAGAAATGTTTCAGCCTGATCGTTGATCGTATGTGCGGTTAAAATTATGTTCGAGTCTTTGTTTTCTGCGGTTTTTGACAGAAATTTATAACGCTCGATTCTCGCCCATTGTTCAATGTTTTCTCCTTTTTTTATTTTTGTTCTCGCACATTCGGAAACAACTTCAAATCCCGTTTCAAACGCCAATTCCCTGACAAATTCCGCATCCGCATCGCTTTCTACGCCACGCAGTTTGTGATTAAAATGTGCGATCACAAATTTACTTTCAAGTTTTTTCCGCTCAACTAAATCCCGCAATCCAAAGGTTAAAGAAACGGAATCTGCACCGCCGGAAACCGCGATAATTATCGTCTTGCCCGAAAAAGGCAATTCCAAACGCCGCCATTCGGTTGATAATTTCCTGACGAATTTTTGCATTTTGCTGAAAAATTATTCTTCAAATTTTAATTTGTTTTTGGCTTCCTCAACAGCTTCGGAAACTCTTTCGGGCGAAGTTCCGCCGATCTGATTTTTGTTTGCGAGTATATTTCTTACATCAAAAAATTCGAGTATATCCGCTTCTATCACGGGCGAGATTTCCTTAAATTCTTCGAGTGCGAGGTTTGAAGTATGAGTTTTGTTCTGCAAAAAACCTGCGATTTTTCTTGTAATTTCTTCGGCTTGTTCATAAGAAATCTCTCTTTGAAAAAGATATTCAAAAATTTCAGTTTCGCTAATGAATATTTTGCTCACAAACTGCTCCGATTTTGCTTTATTTAAGTGAATGTCGGAAAAAACCGCATTGACCGCCTTGAAACTTTTTATCAGAAGTTCGTAAGACTTAAAAATTATTTCATTCCGGTCGGAAGAATATTTTTCAGCATCGGATGATAACCCCGTAATCTCCGTGTTCAAAACAGTCTGCAATCCCTGCATTTGAAGACATTTTCCGCGAATTATTTGCAAAAGTTTGACGGAAGATTTATTTTCAAATGTAAAAAATCGAATATTTTCCGACGAATAAAAAAGCAAATCCTCAATCAATTGCTGGAAATGCCGCATAATCAAAGAAGAAACATTTACAAATTCCAAAATAAAATCTCCGTCGTTGACGGCATCCAGACTGTTTGACGAAATTCCTTCAAATTTTAATTTTCGGGCGAGTTCTTCGCGGTCAATTTCAAATGAAGTTCCGCTGCCGCGGCTTGAACCGAGCGGCATCGTATTCGTTCTCCGCCAGACTTCATCGAGCCTTTCGCGGTCGCGTGCGAAAATTTCAAAATATGCCAGACACCAATGACCGAGCAGGATCGGCAGAGTTTTCTTTGAACGGCTCTTAGCAAAAAATATAAAATTTTCGTTCTCTTCTGCAAAGTTTACGAAATTTCTCTGCAAATCGTGTATGTTTTGGGAAATTTTTACAATTTTATCCTTCAACCAATATCTGAGAACCGTCGAACTCAAATCACAGACACTTCGCCCGATGTTTATCTTTTTTCCGACTTCGCCGACCAGTTGAACAAGTCTTTCGCTGATAAATTCCGTAATGTTTCTGAAATTATGTTTGTTAAAATAATCCCGGTCAAATTCAGCCCGTTTTGAAAGCGTCTGCAATCCGGTCTTTATTTTTTCGCTTTCCGAACGGGTTAAAACACCTGCTTCAAACAAAGAATCACAATAAGCATAATTGACTGCAATTTCCGAACTGAACAATCTTTTGTCCGTTTCAAAGTTATTTTGAAACGACCTCACGATCTGTTCAATCTCCGTGTTTGCGTTTTCCTTCAATGCCTTTTGTGCCTCGGTCATAATTAAAATTTTTCGGCTTTTTTATTTCCCCGCTTGAATTTTATTTCTGTCAGATAAAAAACTATCAGATACTTGCCGAAAAAAAAAGATTCTTTTGAATAATTTTAATAATTTTTTAAGTGTTCTTTGTAGGAATCAAAGTTTCGCTGCATTTCTTCAAACGAATCGCCGCCGAATTTTTCACGCATCGAATTTGCCAGAACTATCGCCAACATCGCTTCGCCGATCACACCCGCCGCTGTAACCGCCGTAATATCGGAGCGTTCAAACGC
>JBGTKR010000451.1:0-3822 GCA_041744535.1 Pyrinomonadaceae bacterium | reverse complement strand
TTCTCGGCGTTGCCGTATAATGCAGGTTTGGACAGGGAAACGCGGCAGAAAAATCAGGAACTTTTCTTAAACGACGAAGTGAAGATCATCACGGCGACGATTGCTTTCGGGATGGGAATTGATAAATCGAACGTGCGTTTTGTCGTGCATATGGATTTGCCGAAAAATGTCGAAAGTTATTATCAGGAAACGGGACGTGCCGGACGCGACGGACTCGAAAGCGACGCACTTTTGTTTTTTTCGTGGGCGGATGTCATTAAATTAAAAGGCTTTGCGGAAGTTGAAAATAATCAACAGCAGACCGATATAATGCTCAAGAAACTCAATCAAATGGGCGATTTCGGCGAGATGAAAACCTGTCGGCGAAAGTTTTTGCTCAAATATTTTGATGAAAAAATGCTTGAGGACTGCGGACATTGCGATAATTGCAATACGGATTACGAAAAGATTGACGGGACGATCATTGCTCAAAAGGCTTTGAGTGCGATTGCCCGCACAAATCAGACTTTCGGGCAAAGTTATTTGATAGATTTTCTGCGTGGCTCAAAATCACAAAAAATTAAGGATTACCACAAAAACTTGCCGACTTACGGAGTCGGTGCGGATTTATCTAAAGACGAATGGTTTGCGTATTTTAAAGATTTAATTTCGCAGGGAATCATTGGGCAAACCGAAGGACAATATCCGACGCTTTATTTGACCGAAGAAAGCACTGATGTTTTAAAAGGAAATCAAAAGGTAGAACTTTTTAAAGTTGCGGCAAAAAAAGAGAAAAAATCCTCACTCGTCAGCAAAGTTTCGCATCCTTATATCGAAGAATTATTTGATAACTTGCGTGAACTGCGGACTTCATTTGCGAAAGGCGAAGGCGTTCCGCCGTATGTCGTTTTTTCGGATGCAACTTTGGTTGAACTTGCAACATATCTGCCTTTGACGGAACGCGATATGCTCAAAATGTCGGGCATCGGCGATGTCAAAATGCAGAAATACGGTGTTGATTTTCTAAATTCGGTGAGAGATTATTGTGAAGAAAACAATTTGAAATCCCGCATAAAATTAAAAGCACGGCAACAGAAAAAACGCACGAAACGTAATAATAAAGGCGACGACACTTATGCAATTTCGCTGAAATTATTTAAATCGGGAATGAGCGTTGCGGAAGTAGCAAAAGAACGCGGATTAGCCCAAAGCACGATTGAAAATCATCTTGTCCGATTCATTCCAAGCGGGGAAATAATCGTCGAAGACCTTGTTCCGATTGAAAAGATCGAACCGATTCGGGAAGCAATTTTTGAAATGAATGCGGAAAATGGAATTTCGCCGATCAAGGAATTTTTGGGCGATGATTTTAGTTACGGCGAAATTCGTGCAGTTGTCGCGGAATTGATCTAAAAGGAACGCCGGCATCTTGCTGGCAATGAGTGCGATAGCACGAAAAAAATAATGTGGCAAACTTTAAAGTTTAATTTCAACTTTAAAGTTTGCCATCTTTTCTTGGACGCAGTTGCGTCCATTGCCGGCAAGATGCCGGCGTTCCGCTTGTTCCGACATTTTTAGTTTTTCGACTTCATTTTTCTCACAAATACTTTTTGATTACTGAATTTGTCTGCAATATTTGCAGGGTTTATTTCGTAGCTTGTGATGTCCACGTTTTGAACTTGCTTACTGTTGGAAGTTTCTGTCCAACGATGCGGCAGAAGCAGATTTCCGACGCTTCGGAAGTCTGAAAATTTTAGGTTGTGAACGGGCTGTTTTTTCATATTTTCCACTAATTCTTTTACTTGTTCCTTATTTAGATTTTTCATGCTGTCAATGCCTGAATTAAACACCTTAGGGTTTCTCTCATTTTCATAAAAGCTAATCATTTGAGGCAAATTGGTTGCCGCATCTACATAAAGTTTGAAAGATGAATCATTGGAAATTACATGAATAATATTAGATGGATTGCCGTCAACATTGCCTGTTCCGACAAATTCATAGCTGACATTAGAACCTTGCGGAGCGGTCATCAAAAGAGCAATCGTCGTACGAAGCATTTCATTTCCACGCATTCCGCCACCGTTCACAAATTTCATTTTATCCGCACCGACGATGTTTTCAGTTAAGACTTTTCCATCTGAACCTTTGACGATAATGACTTTTTTGCCGTCTATATTTTTAATGTCTTCGGTAGAGATATTTCCGTCTTGACCTTTGAAAACAAAGGTGTTTTCGCCGTCAACGCTTTCCATATCTTCGGTCGTGATATTTCCGTTAGCATCTTTTTTAATTCTGATCACGCTTTTGCCGTCAATATTGACTTCTTCAGTCGTTCCATCCTCTTTTGTGATAATAACTTTGCCGTCTTCGTTTTTAAATTCAGCATTTACGCCATCTTCTTTCAACACGACAACATCAGTTTCTTTGATTATTTCAATTTCGCCCGCGTTATTTTCAGCATCGCCGATTCTGACAATTTTGTTGAATTGTCCCGGCAACTGCATATTTATTTCCAAACTTCCTTGCTTTATGTTTTGAATCCCTTCTTTTTCAAAGAAATTTGTTGATGTGCCGACGATTGAAATACTCTCGACATTTTTAATATTCGCATCGCCGCCGATTGCGATTCTCGCTTTGTTGATTATTTCCAACGCCTTCGCATCCGACGTAAATTTCGCACTCGTTTTCTCGATGATACTTCCGATACCGATAAAAAATACCGATACACACATAATTGTTAATATAAATCTTTTCATTTTTGCCTCCGAATAATTTTATTTTGTCTTTTGACAGTTTGAAGTATTACAAAGAAATTTCTCAAAGTGTTTAAGAAAACGCAAAGAATTTGTTAAGGATGTAAAATCTCTTTGAAAATCTTGTTTTTTAATAGAAATTGATTGCATAATTTAATTGATGAAAAGTTCAAGGTTTCCAATTTTAATGATTTTCGCACTTCTCGGCTTGTTGGTTTTGCTGGCGACTTTGCAATATAAATGGCTCGGACAGATCAGCGATGCCGAGCAGATTCGGCTTGAATCACGCTTGAAAGATGATACGAAAAGATTTGCCGATGATTTTAATGAGCAGATTCAGACGCTTTATTATAACTTTCAAATTGATGCGGAGAATTTTGAAAATAAAAATTGGAATGACTTTAATAACAAATATGTTTTCTGGAAAAGCCAAACAAAATTCCCCGAACTTGCAAAAAGTTTTTATTTCTTGAAGAAAGACAAAGATCAATTTCTGCTTAAGTATTCCGCTGATAAATCAGAGTTTGAAGAAGCTGTTTGGACGGGAGAATTAAGGGAAATCGAAAAGTTAAAAGATGAAAATAAGCAAATAAGTCCGATTCTAGAACTTCAAAAAACAGATAAGAAAATAAGTGGAAATGTTTCTGTAAAAACTGAAAAGCTGATCGCTTTGGCAATTCCCGTTTATCAAAAGGATGCCGGAATCGAGGAAACGGTAATTCAGACAAGAGAAATTGACACGCAAAAACTCAATACGAAATCCCAATTCAAACTGCCTGAAAAATACGGTTATTTGATTGTCGTGCTTGATGAAAAAGTAATAAAAGATGGCATATTAAATAATTTAGTCAAAAAATATTTTACGGGCGATGGAAACAATTATAAAGTTTCGATCAATAACTCAAATAATCAGACGGTTTTTCAGACACACGATGGTAAATTAACTTCTAAAGACTCGACGGCGAAACTATTTAACTTGAAAACAAATAATTTGTTTTCTTTTTCTAAAGAAATTGGCAATTTAAATAGTGATACGCAAATCGGAGAAAAGAAAATCATTTTTAGCCAATCCCGAACATCTACTTCAGAA
>JBGTKR010000450.1:0-1639 GCA_041744535.1 Pyrinomonadaceae bacterium | reverse complement strand
AAATTCTCCGGTCAATTTTCCTTCGTGCAGGACCAAAACTCTGTCCGACAAGCCGAGAACTTCCGGCAGTTCGGATGAAACCATCACGATTGCCAGACCTTTTTTCGCTAATTCATTTATCTCCGCGTAAATTTCCTGTTTTGCTCCGACATCAATCCCGCGTGTCGGTTCGTCCAGAAATAAAACTTTCGGATTCGTTAAAAGCCATTTTCCCAAAACGACTTTTTGCTGATTGCCGCCCGAAAGCGTTCCGGCAATACTCATCGGCGAATTTGCTTTTACCCGCAAAGATTCCATCACTTTTTTAGTGGCGGCTCTTTCGCGTGAACGGTGAGTTATATATTTACCCGAAATTTTTTCCAATCCGGCGAGCGTCGAATTATCCATAATCGTCTGCTCTAAAATAAGTCCGAAGCGTTTGCGGTCTTCGGTTACAAAACCGATTCCGTTATCAATCGCATCCGAAGGCGAACCGATATTTGTTTGCTTGCCCGCGACAATTATTTCACCTTTATTTTTTCCACGCCACGCCCCGAAGATCGCCATCAAAAGCTCGCTTCGCCCCGCACCCATCAAACCGGCAATGCCTAAAACTTCGCCTTTTTTAACCGAAAATGAAATATCGTCAACCAATTTTTTATCCGGCACATCCGGGTCATAAGCCGTTAAATTCCTGACTTCCAAAGCCGTTTCGCCGAAATCGTGCGTGCCTGCGGGGAAAATATCGCCGACATCCCGCCCGACCATCAACGCGATAACTTTATCTTTATCCAGAGCCAAAGCACTTTCCGTCCCGACCGTCTGCCCGTCCCGCAAAACCGTGATGCGATCCGACATCAGAAAAACTTCGTCGAGTTTGTGCGAAATATAAATCATCCCGACACCACGCTTTTTCAAATCCTTCAAAATACCAAAAAGCGTTTCGACTTCCGATTCGGTCAGAGCCGCCGTCGGTTCATCCAAAACCAGAATTTTCGCCTTTTGCGACAGAGCCTTGGCAATCTCGACCAATTGTTGCTGACCGATGCCGAGATTGCCGACAACCGTGCGGGGATTCAAAGGTAAATTCAAATCCTTTAATAACTGCGAAGATTTCTGATAAACTTCCGCCCAATTTATAATGCCGAATTTATTGGGTTCTTTCCCCAAAAAAATATTTTCGGCAACGGTTAATTCTTTAACCAAGGATAATTCCTGAAAAATTATGGTGATTCCGGCTTCTTCGGCTTGGCGTATGGTTTGAAAATGTTTGACCTCATCTTCGACAACAATATCGCCCGTGTAAGTTCCATACGGATAAACTCCCGATAAAACCTTCATCAAAGTAGATTTTCCCGCCCCGTTTTCGCCGACAAGTGCGTGAAATTCGCCTTCGTGCAAATCCAAAGTTACATTATCCAGAGCCTTTACGCCCGGAAATTCCTTTGTGATCTGCCTCATTTCGAGAAGTGCCATAATGAATTTGCTGTTTAAATGTTGAGTTACAATTTATGATAATGCCGGAAGCAGAATTATAAATTATAAATTCGTAATTATAAATTATTCAGGAGAAAAAAGTTTGTAAGATTCTCCGGTATAATTAAAAATGAATAATTTTAAAATTAAAGTTTTCTCACAAAAATGTAACGCCACCGTCCCG
>JBGTKR010000449.1:0-13682 GCA_041744535.1 Pyrinomonadaceae bacterium | reverse complement strand
TTCCAGATATTCCCTGCCGTATTTGTATAAAGAATCGTGCCGTCATCGCCGATTGCCCAACCTTCGGCGGTATTTGTAAAATATATATCGTTTAAACTTTTTGCCGTTTTTGAACTCTGTAAACGCCAGATTTTTCCGCCGTTTACCGTTTGATAAATTTTACCCTTCGAGCCGGCTGCCCAGCCGTTTTTCGGATTAATAAAAAATACGGAGTTTAATTTCACCTTGCTTTTATCGGGAATTAACGCCGGATTCCAAGTTGCTCCGGCATCTTCGGTAAAAAGGATCGTCCCGCCGCCGCCGACAACCGCCCCGTGCAGGTTATTTGTGAAAGTTCCGTCAAGCATTAAATAACTGCTCGGGGCGAAGAGTTTTTTCCAAGTCTTATTATCATCCTGCAAACCGTATAAAGCACCCGTTTCACCGATTGCCAGACCGAATCCGTTTTCGGCAAAAAATATTTTGGCGATTCTCTTTCTGTCGGTTTGGTTAAAATCTATTTTCTCCCAATTTTCGCCGCCGTTTGTTGTTTTCAAAAGATATGAAGGCGATCTTGTGCCGAGGCTGAAAACATCTCTTTCGCACAAAAGCCATCCGGTATTTTTATCCGTAAAAAAGATTTCAAGAATCGTGTCTTCGGTAAATTTCGGCGTTTGTTTCCAAATTTTTCCGCCGTCGGAAGTTTTCAGCAAAGTTCCGCTGCTTCCGCCGATCCATCCCGTTTCGGAATCGCTGAAATGAATCGTCCGCAGCCACGCCAGAGTATTTGATTCCTGCTTGACCCATTCGGCTTTTGCCGTCTGGAATGAAGCAAAGATAACGATGAAAATTAGTATTTTTGAAAATAAACGCATTTTTTTAGAAGATAAAACGGCGGTCAAAAGACCGCCTTTTAAAAAAGACCAAGTTTATATTTTTTTTTTAGAATGGACTGCCGAAAAGGACACGGGTGATGCTTGCTTTTTCTAATATGTTAAAGAATTTGCTCCACGTAAATCCCTTCTCACCGACAATAACCTGATCTCCCGGTTTCAAAAATACGGTTGGAATTTTGCCTTTTTCGATTCCTTCAAGGTCAACCTGTTCTCTTTCTAAAAATCCTTCCGGCGAAAAGCGTGCGAGAAATACTTTGTTTCTGTCCGCACTTTTTGCCAGACCGCCGGCTTCGAGAATTGCTTCATTTATGCTGACCTTTCTATCCATTATGCGAACGCCCGGAACGCCGACCTTGCCCATTACGGCGTAGCGTGCCGAACCGGCTTTGACCAATGTAACGGTTACTTTCGGGTCAATTATGTATTCATTTAGTTCTTTCGTGATTATATCTTCTACTTCAAATGTCGTTCTGCCGCCGACCAAAACGCCTTCACGGATAAGCGGATAGGACAATCTTGCCGTCGGCGGAACGGTTTTGTCCGTTATACAATAATCGGGACACTGCCCGAAAACTTCGACGGAAATAATATCGTTCGGACCTAATCTGTATTCGGATAAATAGTTTCCGTAATAGGAAACCACCTGTTCGGCATCTTTATCTTCGGCATCTTCATCCGGCAGATCGGCGGATTTGTCATTATTGGTTTTCGTGTCATCTTTAGAGTCCGACTTTGGCTTTTTATCCGATTTTGTTTTCTTGTCGGATTTGATCTTTTCAATTTTTTGGTCGGAATCCGATGTTTTTTCAACTTTTGCAATTCTTTCGCGTTCTTTTTTGTCATTTCCGTTGTCGGTTTCCTGAGCGAAAATGGCGTGCGAGAAAACGAGTCCGATGACTGCGGTCAAAATAATGCTGTTTATAAATTTTACTGCTTTCATTTATCCTATCTCCGTTTGAAAAGCTGTTTTTAGCTTGTCTTTCACCAATAAAAAGGTCTATTAAATACTTTTATCCAATTTTTTATTCACTTTAAAATGTCGAGAATTTCTTACTGCCGACTGCCGCTGCCATCTGCATACTGTGATTATCTGCCGCCCCGACTGAACAGAACTGTTTTTACAGTTTCAAAAATTATTACCACGTCCAAAGCCAAACTCTGATTCTTAACATAGTATAGATCATACTGCAATTTTTGCCGTGCGTCTTCGATGCTTGCTCCGTAAGGATATTTTGTCTGAGCCCAACCCGTCAATCCCGGAGCGGTCAAATGACGATGCTCGTAAAATGGAATTTCTTTTGCCAACTGCTCGACAAAATGCGGTCTTTCGGGTCGCGGTCCGACAAAACTCATCTCGCCTTTGATAATGTTCCAAAACTGCGGAATCTCATCTACACGAATCTTTCTAATTACTCTGCCGACACGGGTTACGCGGTCATCGTCGGAAGCCGCCCAGATCGGCTTGCCGTCTTTTTCGGCATCGGTCTTCATCGAGCGAAATTTAATTACATTAAAGGATTTGCCATTTTTGCCGACTCTTTCCTGACGGTAAAAAACAGGTCCTTTTGAATCGAGTTTAACCAAGATCGCCGTAATTAAAGCAATCGGAAATGATAAAATTAAACCGATCAAAGCTAAAATACGATGAACGGCTTCACGCAAAACCGTCTTGAATCGCGTGTCGCGTTTGCGTCCGGCAAAGATCAGCCACGAAGGTCTGAGCAGATCGAGGTGAACTTTGCCCGTAACTCTTTCAAAAAACGATGTGCATTCCTCGATGCTGACATCTCCGGCAAGACTCATTTTCAAAAGCGTTTCGGTCGGAAATGTTCCGCGTCGTTCACGAACCGCGATTACTACGCGGTCAACATTTCCATCTTTGATGATATTTTCAAGGTCTTTTGTTGTTCCTAAGATTTTTGACTGCCCGAGTTTTCCCTGCGGAACGTGCCCATTTTCGGAAACAAAACCGATTATCCTGAAACCCGCATCACGTCTTTCCCAAGCAACTTCCGCCGTTTCCAAAGCGGCTTTGCCCGAACCGACGATCAGAATTTTCTCGCCAATATCGGGATGTCCCGTTAAAGTATGAATCAGCACACGCCAAATCAACAATACTACTAAAACTATTATAACTGAAAAAACCGAAACACCGCGTCCGATCAGGAGCGGCGGGATCAAATAAAAGATAAATGCCAGCAACGCCCAAGCGATTCCCAAAGACTGCACGAGCCGCAGAAAAAGTTCACGCCGATTGGCAATTATCGTGTAATCATAAAGATCGTAAAAATATAAAACCAAGATACAAACCGCAGTTGCAAAAGCAGTCTTATACCAACCGTTATTTTCAACTAACTGAAATTCAGCACCGCCGATCCCCAAACGCAGATACAAAGCCAGAATTATACCGCCGTAGATAATTGCAATATCGGCGAATATCAATCCAATCGTGCGTGAGCTAAACTTTGTTGCACTCATTATTTGTAAACGGTCTTTGGTCTTTGGTCTTTGGTTTTTGGTCTTTGGTTTTTTGCCGATTCGGTTTATGTATCAAACTTTAAAAATATTTCGGGCAAAGTCCAAAGACCAAAAACCGAAGACCGAAAAGTTTACTGAGCTACTTCATTTCCCTTCCCGTAATATCCATAACCGTAACCGTATTGTGTTTCGGGCAGAACTTCTTCGCTCTGATTAAGCACTACACCCATCATTCTGTCTTTGGGCAGGGAATCTAAAATTTTATCAACCGCACTATATTTCGTTCTTCCCGCCCGGACGACGAGCATTGCTCCGTCGGCGTGATTTATCAAGACGGCGGCATCAGTAAAAATACCGAGCGGCGGAGCGTCAATTATTATGTAATCGAACATTTCGCGTGCCTGCCGCAGAATTTCCTTAAATTTCGGTCCCGAGATCAGTTCCGCCACATCGCTTCGGGCTTCTCCGCCGGGCAGTAAATAAAGTCCCGAAGGTTCGAGTCTGACGATTGAATCCATCAGCGAACCGTTGCTGCATAAAATATCCGAAAGTCCTTTATCGGTTTCAATTCCGAGATAATCGGTCAGACTCGGCATCCGCAGATCGCTGTCAATTATCAAGGCTTTTACACCATCCGTCTGGGCGAGCAGCCACGAAAGATTAAGTGCCGTGACGGTTTTTCCTTCCGCAGGATTGATGCTGGCAATTACGATTGACTGCAATTTCTGACGCTGGCTTTTATGTAAAACCTGCGTCCGCAGACTGCGGTATTCTTCGCAGTATTTGGAATGAGGCTGAGTGATGGCGACAAGACGCGGCTCAACACGCTCTGCTTCGACTTCCCACCGAGCAAAATCAGGCAGAGATTTCTCGGCAGTGCGTGTTAAACCAACGGCATTCAAAGTTGCCCCAGCAGTATTATCCGTATTCAAATCAGGGAGTGCCGTCCCGATCAAAGAATCCGACTGCTCATTGAACGCCGAACTTGTAGGTATTCCGATCTTAAATTCCCTATCCTTAAACAAAGCCGGCAGATCATCGGCTTCCTTTACCTTCGGATCAAAAGGAACAACATTATCTTTTTTAACAGGTGCGGATTTTTTCCTTTCCGGCATCTGTTCGGATGGATTTTCAGTTTGTCTTTTTTCTAATGCTTTTAGGATACTCATATGCTTTAAGTGGTAAGTGGTAAGTGGTAAGTGGTGAGTGGTAAGTGGTAAGTGAAGATTTTTCTCTCCACTCTTTACTCTTTACTCTCTACTCTTTAATAGAACCCGCCGACTTCTTCGATTTCGAGGTTTATTTCATCATCCAGATCGTCAAATTTGATCTGACCGTTTTTGCCGTTATTACCATTGGAATTATTTTTCGGTTTTCCCGGTTCGGTCTTAAAAGCCGATTTATTTTTGGCGGCTTCAACCCGCGATTGATTGTTCCAGAGTTCTTCGCGGGCTTCGGGCGTTAAAACTCTTGCCGAACTGACTTCTTCGACCTTTTGCGGTTTCGAGATAATTTCTTCCTGTCGCGGCAATAAGTCCAGATTATCCGCAACTTCTTCGATGGTTTGTCTGCCGATAATCTGCTCACCCGCCGCATACGCGGAAAGCATCGAATTATCACACAAATTATTTATCTGACGCGGAATGCCTTCCGAACATTGATATATGTAATCAATCGCACCGGGCGTAAAAATATTCGGCTGTTCCGAACCGGCGATCAAAAGCCTTTCGGTGATATAGCGTTCGATTTCCTCGACATTCGGAAGCGAGTGCATTTTGCAGCGAAGTGCGACACGCTGTTTTAACTGCCGCAGATTCGGCTGATTCAATTTATCACGCAGTTCGGGTTGTCCGGTCAGAACGATTTGCAGATGTTTCGCGTTGTCCGATTCAAAATTCATCAGCAGACGTATTTCCTCCAAAACATAATCGGAAAGCTCGTGTGCTTCGTCAATAATTAAAACGGTGCGAAGTCCGCGGCGATGGCGTTCTTCCAAAACTCTGCCCAATTCGGTCAGGAGTTCCGCCTTGTTGTCCCATCCCTTGATGCCGAGCATCTGCGTTACGTGATGATAAAATTCATCAATCGAAAGCCGCGGATTGAAAATATAAGCCGCTAAAACGCTCGAATCCAGCCGCCGCAAAATCCAACGCAACGCCGTCGTTTTTCCCGTTCCGACCTCGCCCGTCAGTACGATCAAGCCTTTTGCGTTTTCCAAACCGTAATAAAGACTTGCCAAAACCTCATTATAACTCGGCGTAAACACGATAAATCGCGGATCGGGCGTTAACGTAAATGGTGTGTCCTCTAAATTAAAAAATTCTTTATACATTTTTTTAGCCTCTTTTTCTAAAAACGGTTTCTCGAAAACTGTTTCATCTCAAAAATCTTTATTTTATGCGATTTCGGCTACTAAATTACAAATTTCAAAAATATCTGAAATATGAGATTTGAAATCCGAAATCTTTCTTTACGAAACTACCCGTTCAAACACACGCGAAGCCTGCAAAGCCATAATAATCAGCGGAATTATTCCGATGGCTACTGCAATTCCCGCCAAAACCTTCAGCCAATGTGAACGCTTTCTCCACGAAATCTCATTGTGTGTTAAAAGCGGCGGAACCGTTGCCAGCAGCGGCAAACCCGTGTAATGTTTGGCATCTTCGACGCTTTGAATCTTGAACAAACGCGGTATTTCAAAAAGTCCCGCTAAAAATAAACCGATTGCCAGACCGATTGCCGCTCCGAAGGCGGTCAGCATCTCTCTTTTCGGTGCAACGGGCGATGTCGGCAAATTAGCCGGATCAACGACCCGAATCGTTTCACCCTGAGCGTTGCTTTCACGATTGACCTGTAACTGCGAATTATTTTTCTTCATTAAAAGGTCTTCGTAAGAGGTTTTTGCCGATTGATAACGGTTGTCAATTGATTCAAGAGCGACCTTGACGCTCGGAATCGTATTGATCTTTGCTTCCAAACCGGCGATATAGACCGCATTTTGAGCCGTTTCCTGATCTTTTGACTGCATCTGACTTTCGATCTGGTTGATCTGACTTTCGGCTTTTCTCTTTTCAAGTTCCAGAATCTGTTTTTGTCTTTGTGCCTTGACCGCCGTTGCTTCGCTGGCATCCTGCACACGGCTTTCCGTGCCTTTTCTTAAAGTTTCGATCTCGTCATCAACCCGCTCGATTGCGGCTTTTTTGGCAATAATTTCGGGATGTATCTCTCTGAATTTTCTGACCAGCCGGAGTTGATCGAGTTCTCCCTTCAAACTTGCACGTTTCTGCACCAACTGTAAAAATGCCGGCGAATCCTCGACCTTTGAAGCCTGTTGAGCAGCGGTTTTAGCATCTTCAACGCCGTAGTTTTCAACCAGACGCATTTGTGCGTTGAGCGAATTGATATTGTCCTGAAGCCGACCTTTTTCTCTGCTCAGATTTTCCTTTTCTTTGGAGATCGTTTCCTCGCGTTTTCTTAACCCGTCTAATTGAGCGATCAAGCCGCGGTCGTTTTCCGGCAGAGTGTCAACATTCTGCATCATTATTGACAAGCGTTCCTTCTCCAAAGCATCAAGAGCCGATTTCTTTTCTTCGAGTGCATCATCAATAAATTCCTGTGTATCTTCCGCTACGCGGGTTGATTCCGAAACCTGTGCGGAAACGAATTTACTGGCTAATTCCGCCGTTACGAGTCTTGCGGCTTCGGGAGTTCTGTCACGATAGGAGATTGTAAACGCGGCTAATTTTTCCATCGCGTTTTTGTCCAGTTCAATGTTAATGTTCTTATACATACGCTCGATGATTATCTCCATCGGCATACCGGCATCGCGTTCGAGTTCAAAAAGTTTATATTTCGTAATCATCGGCTCGAGCGAAGAACGGCTCAAAACACCGGCTTTGATCGTTTCGATCCGCTGCGAAACATCAGAATCGGATAAAGACTGAACAACAACATCGGAAATTGTCGGCGGTTTAACGGTCAAAACACTCTTTGATTCATAAACGCTCGGCAATTTGTAAACAACATAACCAATTGCCGCCGTCATCGTTATAATGGGCAGTAAAATTAACCACTTCCGGCGTTTCAGCATTCGAAAGAAATCACTTGCCGATCTTTGTCTGAATTCAACACTCATCTTCTTAAATTCCTTCTTAAAATTTCCCGTTCAAAAGATTTATCCGTCCGCTCTTCCCGCTAATTTTTCCAAGTTCTCTTCCCGCCCGTTTTTCTTCTCACTCATATCGAGAAACCAACGCAGCCCGATGGTTATCGCTATCAGAGATATTCCAAATAACAACAATCCGAGAGATTCGGGAATCTTACCTAAAAGTGTGTTTTCTAAAAATAAAGCTAAAATCATAATAATCTCCCACTCCGTAAAATTAAATTTCTCTTTCCCAATTCACTTCTCACCTCTCACTTCTCACTTCTAATTACTTTTCACCAAAGTTTTATCGCCTGAAGGATTCAGAGCCATTTTCAGACGCGAACGATAATCCGCATTTGCCGTTCTGCCCTGACTGTTTGCCTCGGCTTCGTCCAAAGCAATCGCCTTCTTAAAATTCTGAACCGCCTGCGAATAAAAACCTTTTTTATAATTTACCCAGCCGAGCGTGTCGTAAAATCCGGCATTGTTCTGATTTCTGTTGACCGTATCCTGTGCAAGTTTCAAAGCCTCATCCAGATTTCCGCGATCACGGTCGGCGATCAGCCACGCCAGATTGTTTGCCGCGATTGCAGTTTCCGGGTTTATTTCCAAAGCCTTGCGATAATTTTTCTCGGCTTCGTCAAAATTCCGCTTGGCATCGTGAAGCATTCCGATCAGAGTATAAACGGAGGCGGAGGGTTTCTTTTCAACAACCTTTCTATATTGTTCGATAGCCGCATCGGTTTGGTTTCGTGAGACCAGAATCGCTGCATAAGCCGAATAAGCCGGAAGATATTCCGCGTCGGTCTGAATCGCCTTTTTAAGTTCGGCTTCGGCGGCATTCGGATTATTTTCCGCCGCAAACACATCGGATTTCAAATAATATAAAGCCGACAGCGTTGTTTTGTCGCCGCCGTTCAGTTTGATCGCTTTGTCAATTTTTGCCGTTGCCGTATTAAATTCGCTTTGACGAATCAAAACCGCAACCGCACCGCTCAAAGCATCAAAATTATCTTTTTCGGCGGTTAAAGCACTTTCGTATAATTCCAGAGCCTTCGGTAAATCTTTTTTGACAACATAGACCTTTGCCAGATGTATCTTTGCTCCGGCGGAATTCGGTGAAAGTTTCACAATTTCCTGCAAGGATTTTTCCGCTTCGTCCACATTTCCCAACTGCAGTTCAGCCAAACCCTTCGCCGTCATTCCGCGAACTCTTAGTTCTGCCAATTCCTGTCCATTGTAAGGATCAGTCGCATACGCATTATTTACACGATTGATTAAAGCATTCGATTCCCGAAGTGCGGTTTCGGATTCTCCAGCCATAAATGCGGCTTGTATCTTCAAAAGTGCGGTTTGTTTGTAATTCGGATGATATTTTTCCAGATCGCCGATAAATGCACGGGCTTGGTCAACCTGTCCCGATTCAAGCCGTGCCTGCGTCATATAAAAAAGTGCTTCCTGAAGGCTCGGCTGTTTTTTCAGCACGGTTTCTAAATCCCTGACCGCTTCTTCGGCTTTATTTTCCTGTAATTTCAATCTCGCACGAAGCATTAACGCTTCATAATCCTCATCATTTACCGAGAGAAGTTTTTCGATCTCGGCGGATGCTTTTTCGGAATCTTTTGTTTCCAGATAAATTTCAGCCAGTTTATATCTCGCCCGTGCATATTCCGGCAGTTCATTTAATATTGCTTTGTAGCTTTTGATCGCATCGTCGTCCCGATTTACGAGTGCGTAAAAATCAGCCAATGCCATACGGCTTTCGGGGCTGTTTTCCTGAACTTTAATTAACTCCTTATAAACCGCTTCGGCTTTTTCAAACTGTCTTTGACCGTAATAATGATTTGCCAGAGCCTCGCCCGCTTCGATATTTTTCGGCTCGACTTCGTGTGCCTTTTTAAATTGTGCTTCGGCTTCCGCTGCACGATTCATAAAGGTCAGAAAACGTCCGTATTCGATGTAGCCTAAAGCCTTTTTATCATTAACGGAAATTCCTTCCTTAATAATTTTTTCCGCCTCGTCCGCATTATTTATTTTCATATAATAACGGGCTAAGGAGAGATAGGTTTCGGTGCGTTTTTTGTCCAGATTAATGGCGTGTTTTAAAACACCGATGACTTCATTTTCAGGCTTATTTTGAGCGGAAAGAATACTTGCTCTTAAAACGTGGGCTTCGATAAAATCCTTGTCGCGTGCGAGAATATCGTCAAGAATCTTTATCGCTTCTGCGATCTGCGGTTGCTCGAACAATAAATAATAATTACCGAGTTTCGCCTTTGCTTCCAGATTATCGGGAGCAAGGTCGGTAATTTTTAATAATTCTTCGATTGTTTCGGAAAATTTGTTTTGTTTCTCGTAGGCACGAGCTAAACCCCAATGGGCTTCGGGCGATGACTTGTCAATTTCGACAGCCGCCCGAAACTGCATCGCAGCTTCTTGATACTGGCGTTTGTTCAGAAATTCTTCGCCGCGTTGGAGATGACTTTCTAAGGATTGTCCGCACGACGTAAAAAAGATGAGCATACCGCTGATGACGATCAGCAGTAAAAATCCGGTTTTAAAAATATGGCACTCTCGGTATTTCATTATTTTATCAGACACTTGTCCTATAAATTTTTCGCATCAGTTCAAAATTTTGGATGATCGGGGCAATGACCATCGAAACCTGAAGTCGGCGAATTGAATATAATTTCAAAGACGGGGGCAAACCGTTTTTGAAATTATCGTAAGTAAATTATCAAGTATTTCAAATATGCCGTTTATTTAACGGCACGTTAGAGAAAATTCGTAATCGAGTCAAAATTTCAGAAAATATTCATAAAATGTTAAAATTAAAGCATTTTGAGTATAAAAATAACATATCCGTTAAATACAAGATTTATTTGCCCGATCACCGAATTTTTGAATTATCTGAATTATAACGCAAATTTATGATTTTACCAATAAATTTATTCGGGAACGAATTCCGAAAGTTTCTCCGCCGTCTGTGCCGCCAGATCAATCGCGGCTTTCGTTGCTTCCTGTTCCGAATGACCGACCGAAGTCATCACACGCACCATCGCACCATCGGAACGCCGCCGCGTAACGCTGTCCCAAACCGTGTAAAATTTATCGTAGTATTCACTCGCCTGAGTTCGCCCGCGTCCCTGATACCAGTAGATCATCACTTCCTTATATTGACCGTTTTCGATGATGTAGCGGTTTGCTTTGAATGTTTTCCCGTCCACAGTTTTTATTTCAATGAGTTCGGGACTTTGCATTTCCCAACCCGCTCCCGGCAGGCAATTTAAGGGACTGTGATAGGTCGCACCCGATTTTTGCGAGGCGTAATAACCGACATAAATATTGCCGATTCGCCCGCCCTTGATATATTCACGCATCACATAATCGCTCGTTCCCAAAACGCTTTCCGTCGCTTCCGTAAATTTTATGTCACTCCCACGCTGTTTCCACTCGCCCAACTGCGAAGAAATTTCCGTCAGAGGCTTGTGCGAAATTTCCAATTCCCCGCGATTTTCAAACCAATTGATAAACAAACCGCCAGCCAGCAGAAGAACTAAAACAATTACGAATTGCGAATTGCGAATTGCGAATTGCGGATTTTCTTTTTTGAAATTTGAAATTTGAAATTTGAAATCTTCCGCATCGCTTTTCCATTTCATAAATTTTCGCAGAGCAAAATTCAGAGCGATGAGCAAAACCAATGCGACCAAATAAACCAGCCATCCGGCGAGATCGTGGACGAAACTTTCGGTAGCTTTTTTGCCGTAATAATAAGTTAAAACTCCCGTTGCCGTAACCCGTCCCGCATTCGTCAGAATTGCAATCGGAATCGCCGAAAACATTAAAATAACGCCACGCCAGAAATCTGCATTTTTTAGAAAATTAAACCAATCGGACGGCAATTTCGTGTTATTTCGGCGGGTAAAATAAACGAGAATTAAAGCAAGCGTCATCAAAGTCATCAGCGAGCGAATCCCGCTGCACGCTTCGACGACTTCCAGAGCAATTATCTGCACCGCACCTTCCGGCAGAATCTCGATCACATTTCCCTTTCTAACCGTCGGCACACCGAAAACTCTGATTCCCCAAACGGCAAACTGCGAAGCGTAAATCTGTAACGGAAAAGCGATTTTATTAAAAATAATCTGCGGAATCGGAATAGCGAGAAGAAATAAAACAAACGGAATGGAAAGCATACGGAAAATCGTCGTGCCGAAAAAATAAATAATAATTCCGGCAGTCATCAGCACAAACGAAATCCTCTGAACAAAAAACTCCGCACCCAAAGTTCCGCCCAAAAGCATTATCAAAGCAAAGACAATCAAACCGCCGCCGATCCAAACCTGCGGTGTTTTCGGTGCTTTTTTTAATTTGTCGAATTTGAACCAGATTATGTAACCGACTATAAAAGGCACGAGCAAACCGTGTGAATAATTTTCATCAACCCACCAATGCTCAACAAGTTTCGTCAAAACCGCCGCATACAAAAACACGACCGCCAACGCAACCAGAATCGGTTTCCAAAGGTTTTTGAAATTTATTTCTAAAGATTTCATCGGCACTTCTCGATAAATAGAATTATCACGTGGTATAGAAAGGAACAATTGCGGGGAAATTCCGTTTCCGGTTTTAGATTATAACAGATTTTATTTTTTTCGTTAGAAGGTAACACGTTTTAAAAAATCAAGAAAGACTCTGGCGTTTATAATGATTGAGAGTCAATCTTCCGAAACAGTCTTTCTTGATGAACTTAATCTTGGTATTAATTGAGATAGTATCAAAAGTGAGGGTGTCAGAAATAGCACTTCAAAAAATTCTCAAAAGATGCAACAGGCAATTGAAAACGCTTTGCTTTTCTTAGAAAATCAATTATTGTAAATTTGAAATCTGCTTTTCTATGACAGCTTTAATAAAATTAAAAGAGGATTATCTGAATCAGATAGTCCTCCTTTGTAGTTAGAATTAGTTACTTACCAACTTAATTGTTCTTAATCAAATTCTTCTAAGGTTATTTAGCCTTACAGCTAACCATAACTCGTTACTTGTATAATCGTAACTCGTTGCTGCTTTAATACCCTAGACAATCATAACTCGTTGCTGCTAAACAAACCATATCCTATTCCAACCTTCTATTTCCAAAAACTCTTTTAATTCTTTATTGCCTTCAACTTCCAATAATTCATTAAGCCCTTCGCCTTTACAAAAAGCATACACCCAAACAGCTGTCCTTCTAACCTCTTCAATTTTATCTTCTACCGCAATTCTAAAAATTTCATTGTAGGTTTCCTTATTCTGCAGAAAAGCCAAACATATAACGGCAGTTCTTCTTATTTCATAATCCGAAGAATAAAGAGCGGGAAGAACAAACTCTGCATTTCTTAACATTCCTAATTCGTGTTTAGCCGTAAGCGAATAAAATCTAACATTATTTCCTCCCCATTTAATTCCGGCATGGATTAACGCATCGGTTTTATCAAATAGAAATTCACACGCCTTCAAGCCTTTTTCTTCAAACCTCGAAACAAACTCTTCATTCCTTACACGGCGTAAATACTTTTCATATAAGGTAATCATTCTATTCGGATTTTTTATTTCACGAGCCTTCGGATATAAAGGCTTATAAACTTTCAGCAATTGTCCGGCCGTCCAGCCGGGAACAGTATCATCAACCGTTACGGGTAAATTGTCTAGCGGATTTTGCTTAAGCCACCTGCCGGCCGTACGTTCCATATCTTCTAAAAACTTTAACAGTTTTTCAGCCTCGTGCTGAGAATCCGGCTCTAATATCCCTTTAATTAAAACTTCCAATAGTTCCAGCCTAAAAGAATTAACCTTTTCCTTTAACTGCATCATCCTTCCGAAACGAATTGTCGGCAGGCTGCAGCTTTTAATTACGTCGACGTTTTCAGTTTCAAAAAGTTTATTGGATTTATTTTTTACATTTAAAAACTTTAAATAGTTTTCGGCTGCGGGAAGCTTACTTTTATCCGAAACGTAAAAAGCCTTGCCGTCGACGGATCCGGAATAAACTACCGGCATTCTCTGCACGGGACAAAAACAATGTTAAAAAGATATTTGAAAATAGATAACGGATGTGTTTTGAGCTAAATTAGCCCTCAGCATATGAAAAAAACACATCCGAATGCTTTGCAGCATTACGAGCAAATTTACCATTAGAT
>JBGTKR010000448.1:0-1937 GCA_041744535.1 Pyrinomonadaceae bacterium | reverse complement strand
TCGGCACGAGCATCGGAAGCTGCGTCGGATTTTTTGCATTCGTCCACGACGAAACGATTGACACGGGCGTTTTTAATCACGTTTCCGGCTACGTCGCCGATGTCGTCTGGCAGGGACTTTCGACATATCACGTCAAAGAAGGTTTGCAAAACGATGTAACTTTAGAAGAACTACGCGAATACTGGATGCCGATCTCGCCGATGGCTTATATGGACAAACTCGCAAAGTTAAAACCGCGTCCGCAACGCTATATTTACACGCTTTACGATCTGACCTTCCCGATTGATCTCTCCCGCCAGATGATGAACGAACTAAACAAAACCGGAGTCGAACACGACGAAGTTATCATCCCCTGCGGACATTACACGCTCGGCGAAAAGCCCTGGGTTTATCTGGACGGTTACAAAATTATTTCGTTTTTGCGAAAGCATTTGCGGTAAATTTAGGATTGAAATTATAGGTAAGTATTCCTCTTGCTTTAACAGGTATTCCGCCAAGACTAAATGGCTTGAACTTTGTTAGTTTTGCGGCTTGGAGTGATTCGGCTCTAAGCAAAGGATGTCCCGAAATAACTTTTGCTTCTTCAACACCTCCAGTTTCATCAACTAAAATTTCAACTATAACTTTCCCCGAAACATTAATTATTCCCGCGGCTTCAGGATATTTGAGTTTAGGTTCAAATATTGGTTCTGTATTTGGTGGGAAATGACTGATAGTTAAAACTCTTTTATCAACAGAAACACTTGAAATACATTTTTTAAGAGGAAATCTAAAAAGAATTTTTCCGACAGCATAGACAGGTGGAGTTATACTTATAGAACTGAATTTCACTTCCAAAGCCTTTTCTTCAACATATTCATATAACTGCGGATTACCTGAAACAGCCTTTGCGGAAATTACTTTGCCATCTATATCTACTAACACCAATACTTCAACATCTCCACCCGCACAATTTGTATTTTTAGGAACAGCAACTTCAGGAATGAATCTAGTTGCGTCGTTGAGCAATTTTTCTTTTTTGATTATTAGGAAGGATTTTGGATTGTCGTTATAAATTGTTTCTTTATTTATATCTGAAAATTTGTAGGACAAAATTCCAGTTCCATAAACAGTAGAAAATTCTGTCAAGATCGGTTCAAACATAGCCTCTTTAGCTGCTTCAATTGCACGCTGACTAAAAAGACCTTTATTACTGGATACATCTATTGCCGAAACAATCTTTCCCGTTTGCAAATTTATTCTTACCCGCACATAAGCATCAAACCGCGAATCAATTCTACTTATCAAGTCTTGTCGAACCTGCGGCATTGGTAAAATTTTTGCATTATTGTTTAATTTTCCTAAAGAAATTATGGGTGCAGTAGAATCTTCTACGATTTTATTTCCGAAAAAGTCATTTTTTGAAGAACCGAAATTGTAAACAATTTCGCAACGAACCTCGACGGGTTTGCCAGAAAGTGTTGTAATTTTGAATTTTGTTTTGAGTGCGGCTTTTTCTGCTTCTTCGTGCAGAAGTGGATTTCCGGTTACAGCTTCGGCTGAGGTTACATTACCTTCCTTATCAATAATTATTCGGATATAAACAGAAGTTTTTCCAACTTTTTCTTTTAATTGCTCCGAAAGTTCGGGTGCGGGTAAATAAACGGCACTACTATTACAAACTCCTCCACCATTTTTATTTGGTTTAGGTCTGTCTTGAGCAGGAATTTGTAAAATTGTAACAATCAGAAAGATTAAGATTAAGCCGAGTTTTTTCATATTTTTTACTTAGACACCGATTTTATTATTTTGTTCCTGAATACTGTCGGAACGCACGCGACTCGCGTGCAATGAGTGCGAAAGCACGAAAATAAACTTTAACAACTCAAATGATTATCTTTGTTCGTTTGCTTTTCAGCAAACGGGCAGGCGGGTCGCCTGCGTTCCGACGGGTGAAT
>JBGTKR010000447.1:0-4602 GCA_041744535.1 Pyrinomonadaceae bacterium | reverse complement strand
GACAACGAACCCGAAAAACATGACTATTTGAACGACGATAACCATTTTCGAGTTCCTTACGTTTGACATCATTAAGTTCGATTTTAATAGTTCTTCCCATATAAATAATACTTTAACATAAATCTGTCCAATTACTTATTAACTATAAACTTTTAACTATTCAGGAAAAGATAAACTTCAAAAAATTTGGAACTTAATTCATACTGCGTAACATCAGTTATTAACTAAAATTCATCCAACAAATTTATAATAATTTTGGTTTGGTATAAAATAATTCTGATGGATTTTAGGAATAAATTCTCAGAATTATTTATTATTGGTGGCGGCGTTATCGGCTTAAGTCTTGCCCGCGAACTTCATAAAAAAGGTTTCAAGAAAATTACGATTCTTGAGAAATCTCTCCTCGGACAAGAAGCATCTTTTGCAGCGGCGGGAATGCTTGCACCACAGGCGGAAACCGATAAAGCCGATTCGTTTTTTGATTTTTGCAGCAAATCCGTCGAACTTTACCCGAATTTATCAGCGGAACTTTTGGACGAAACGAGCGTTGATATTGAACTCGACAAAAACGGAACGCTTTATGTTGCTTTTAATGAAAATGACGTTAAAGAAATCCGCAAACGCTGTGAATGGCAAAAAAAAGCGGGTTTGGAAGTTGAGCATTTGACCGCCCGTGAAACTCATAAACTCGAACCTTTCGTGTCGCCCGATTCGTTTGAATCTTTATTCTTCCCAAATGATTGGCAGCTCGAAAACCGCAAATTGTTGCAGGCTTTGAGAAAATATGCCGAACTAAATAACATCAAAATTATTGAACAGACGGAAGTTAAAAATCTGATTTCGGAAAATGGAAAAATAAAAGGCGTTGAAACTTCCGCAAATCAAAAATTCTTTGCCGATGTCGTCATTTTAGCAACGGGAGCGTGGACTTCGCTCATCAAACACGGCGAAAGCGTTTTGAGATTGCCGAAAGTCAAACCGATTCGCGGACAGATGATAAGTTTTCAGACGGCGAAACGCCTTTTCACAAGAGTCATTTACAGTCCGCGTGGTTACATCGTGCCGCGAAAATCCGGCAGAATTTTAGCCGGAGCGACGGTTGAAGATGTCGGATTTGAAAATAAAACCACCGATGCCGGAATCGAATTCGTGCGTGAAAATGCAGTCGAAATTTCGCCGGGTCTGGCGAATTTGCCGATTGACGAAAAATGGTCGGGGCTGCGTCCCTTTGCGGCGGACGGTTTGCCGATAATCGGCGAAATTTCCGATGTTAAAAACTTATTTATCGCCACCGCCCATTACCGCAACGGAATTTTGCTTGCACCGTTGACGGCGAAAATCTTGGCGGAAAAAATTACCGACGGGGAGGATTCTAAGTTTTTAAAGAAATTCGGAATATCCCGTTTTAGTTTGGCAAATGCCATGTAAGACATATTTAAGATTTCAAATTTCAAATCAAAGTAAACTTGTAAATAATTAAATTTTAAAATCTTAAATTTGAAATCTTAAATCCAAATAAATTATGCGTAAATTATTATTTTTATTATTTATCTTATTTCTATTTTCAAACGCCTTTGCTCAATCGGGACGGCAAAACCTAAAAGTTCCCGCAAGTTCGGCGGTTAGTGAAATTAAGGAATTGAGCGTTGCGGAAATGTATGCTCAGGCGACCAATTATGCCGTTGATAAATTCACCGAATTGGAAAAAAAGAAAACTCCATACAGCGAAGCCCTGCACCGCAAAATTTTGCAGGAACAAAAACAGTTTGCCGCCAAATATGCCGCTGAAGCTGCAAGTCGGGAAAATTTGAGCGGCGAGGATTTTTACTATCTCGGCAGACTTCATTGGCTGGCGACAAATGCGGATGATTCATCCGCCGCGTTTGAAAAATTTCTTGCCACGCCTTCCGCCGATTCGGAGAAAATGCAAACCGCACGCTCGGTCGTCATCGTCATTTCCGCCAATAAAAAAGACTTTGCAACGGCGGAAAAGACGCTTGCCGATTATTTGAAAAATCAGCCGACACGCAAAAGCGAAATTGCCAAAATGGAAAAGCAGTTGGCTCACAGCTATCGCCTCGAAAACAAACTCGAACTTGCCGCACCGCACGCCGAAAACGCTCTCGAAGCGACAAAATCTCTTTTGTTTGACGATACATCGCGGGCAGGTGCTTTAAGCCAATTTCTCGACGCGGGAATGACCGTGTTTGAAATACATAAAGAATTGGGAAACCGTGAAAAGGCGGAAGATGCACTTGAAACCCTTAAAAAATATGCGATAAATGTTAAATCTCACGCAGTTTATTACGAAGCGGTTGACGAAAAGATCAAGTATTTAATTGACACCGACAGAAAACCCGCCGCCTTGGAAATGTATAAAACTGCACTTGGTCAGATTGAAAAAGATTTTCCCGATAAGGCTTTGCAGAATGTCATAAAAGACAAACTGAAAAAACGCGAAAAACACTATCAAATTCTCGGCGAAACCGCTCCCGAATTGACATCAATTGACCAATGGATGGGCAAAACCGAACCGCTTTCGGGTCTTCGCGGAAAGGTCGTTTTACTGGACTTTTGGGCAACCTGGTGCGGACCGTGTTTGGCGGCTTTTCCGTCGCTGGTCGAATGGCATAATGAACTCGAAAATAAAGGTTTGGTGATAATCGGTGTAACCAGATATTACGGTCAGGCAGAAGGTTACAAAGCGGATGAAAAAGCGGAACTGGCGTTTCTCAAAAAATTCAAAACTCAATACGGTTTGCCGTATAGTTTTGCCGTCGCCAAAGACCAGACAAATCAAATTATGTATGGTGCAAAGGGAATTCCGACCGCGGTTTTGATTGACCGCAAAGGCAAAGTCCGCTACATCGAAATCGGTTCGAGCCAAAGCCGCGAAAAAGAAATTCTCGAACAGATCGAGATTTTATTGGCGGAAGAATAATGTTTTGTTAGCGGTCGGTATTTAGCCGTCAGTCCTCAGCTATCAGCAGTCAGTTGAAAATAGTTCTCTGAATAAATTATAGTTGGTTTTTTCTTGCAAACTTTGTTTATAATTTCTAAATGCTCAAATCAATAAATCTGCTGAATGCTGATAGCTGAATACTGACTGCTAACGAAAAAATGTCTCAAAAATCCAAAACCCAAAATTTTTACGACCGCATTGCCGATGTTCACAATATCGCGTTGCAAATAAACGGTTATCGCAAATCGGTTGCTAAATATCTGCAGTCAATCAATCCGGAAATTGATTCCGACTCACTCGTTTTAGATGCCGGAAGCGGAACGGGAATCGTTACGTCCGGTTTTTATTCCGCCGGATTTTCTCCGAAAAAAACCATCGCTTATGACCTTTCGTTTAATTCGCTGAAAGTTTCACGCGAAGAGTTTCAAAAAGATAAAGTAATTGACGCAAAAAACATCTCCGCCGTTCAGGGAAATGTTTTGCAGATGCCTTTTCGGGACGAAACTTTCGACTTGGTTTTAACCTGCGGAGTTTTGGAATATGTTCCGCTTGAAGAGGGTTTAAGGGAAATGGCGAGAGTTTTAAAGACGGGAAGCAAACTGATTTTGATTCCCGTCCGACCTTCGATAATCGGTTCGGTTCTGGAAATTTTATACAATTTTAAAACTCACCCGATTGAAAACGTCCGCGAAATTTCCCGTAAACATTTTAAAATTGTCGGCGATTATAAATTTCCTTTCACTGAACCGATGGGCTGGTCGAAGATGATCTTTTTGCTGGAGAAGAAATAAGAAACTTTATGCCCGCGAATAAACGCGAAAGAACGCGAAAAGAAGAGAAAGAAAAATTTAGATAAAAGATTAAAATAGAAAGTGTAAAATATTTTTTTGTTTTATGATTTTTCTTTTTTTCGCGTCTTTTCGCGTTTATTCGCGGGCAATCTCTTTTATGCTTTTAACTGATAAAAAACCTTTGATTATCGCTCATCGCGGAGCATCGGAACTTGCACCGGAAAATACTTTGGCGGCATTTCAAAAAGCAATCGAGGATGGTGCGGAAGGAATCGAATTTGATATGCAGATTGCTAAAGACGGCGTTCCCGTAGTTTTTCACGATGACGATTTACTGCGGCTCGCGGGAAGTGAATCTTTGGTTGAACAGCTTTCTGCCGAAGAATTGCAAAATACGGATGTCGGTTCGTGGTTTAATCTGGAGTTTCCCGAAAAGGCTTGTAAAAAATTTTCAGACGAGAGAATTCCGACTTTGGAACAGACTTTGGATTTTTTGCAGGAATATAAAGGTGTAATTTATATCGAATTAAAGTCCCGAACTTTGGAAATTGAAAATTTGGCAAAAGCGGTTTGCAGCATTATAAAAAACTCGAAACTTTTGCCGCAGATAATCGTCAAAAGTTTTAATCCAGACGCAATTCCCGTCATTCAAAAATACTGCCCGAATGTAAAAACCGCCGCACTTTTCGCTCCTGAAATGATGGTTATTCTGCGGAAGGAAAAACGTCTTATTAATATCGCTAAAGAATTAAAAGTTGATTATCTTTCGCTTCATTTTTCGCTGGCGACACGCAACTTAATGAAACAAGCCGAAAAGCAAAATCTAAAAGTAGCGATCTGGACGGCGGA
>JBGTKR010000446.1:0-2056 GCA_041744535.1 Pyrinomonadaceae bacterium | reverse complement strand
CGTAAATTATTGGCTTTGACCGTCCCGTTGACGGCGGAAACTTCCGTATAGTTCGTCATATTTGAAACCGTAACCGAGCCGTTTACCGATTCTATTTCATCCAAAACAGCAGTTCGTGGAACTTTGAGCCGAAAATTTACCTCTAATTTTCCGTAATTCCTGTTTCTGTCATTCTGATTTTTGTTCTTCCACGAACCGTAATCAGTTTTCACGACAAAATTGCTTTGTCCGGCTTCGATGTCTATATCAACATAAGACAGACGTTCCTTCGTGTCGGCTATTTTTACCGTTTCGAGATAAATCTGCGGATTATCCCAGGCTTCAATCGTGATCGAACCGTTCAGATTTGAAACCTCGATCTTTCCGTTCGGATCAAACGGATAAGTTCGCTCGAACCGCTCGGTTTCATCCGCCGTTTTATTTTGATTTGTATAAATTTTTGTATTTTTATAATTATTTTGATAAGTGGCGACGGGCATTTCAGTTCCCGTAATAAAAACCACTCCCGCTATTAATATAGATGTTATCCAAGACATTTTTATCTTCTCCTATGATGAATTTCTCCTTAAATTCCTGTAAAAATAAATTTTAACTTTACTTCCCTGTTTCTAATTAGGATACACCGCACTCTTTTATTTTATGACAATTTTTTGAGGTGTGTTTGTTTATTGTTCTATAATATTTTTTTATTTTGTGTAGTAATTCCGTTACTTTTAACCTGTTCGTCAGCGTTTAGCCGATAAATTAAACAACACTTTACAGATAACTTTCATCTGACGCATTTACTTTAGATAACCGATTTGATAATTTTATTTGTTTAATTAAGGTTTTTTAGAAGTTATATACGGTTTAATACGGAGTTAATAATGAATTTCAAAAGAACGCATCTGCATATTTTGCACAAGCCTGAAAATTTGAGCAAGAAAGCCCAAACAGGCGTTTCTCTCCATTGTCATACTGAAAATTCCAAAGAAATGCTCGACTTTGTTCCGCACTACGCGGAAAAACTCCCCGTTATTGCATTTTTCTGGAAAAGGGAAAGAAAAATATATATCGAACGCGAGGGCGAAGCACCTGATTTTTCGACGGCATTTTGGGAACCTCCGCTGACTTCACACGATGTTTATAAAATAGAGCAAAAACAGATGAACGATGCCGGACTGGACGGGATCGTTTCGATTACAGACCACGACAGCATCAAATCAAATGTGCAGCTTCTTGAAAAAACCGATGTTAAAAAAGCCCCGATCTCGCTTGAATGGACGGTTCCTTACGAATTCGGATTTTTTCACGTCGGCGTTCACAATTTACCGAAGGAGCGTGCCGATGAATTAACTCAAACCTTACTTTCTTATTCATTCAACGAAGATAAAGAACCGAATAAAGCCAGACTGCACGAACTTTTTGAAATGCTTAATCAGATCAAAGAGGTTCTTGTAATTCTCAATCATCCGCTGTGGGACATCGAAATCGTCGGTAAAAAACAGCATAAAACTCTCTTAAACGGATTCTTAAATGAATACGGCAAATGGATTCACGCTTTGGAAGTCAACGGGTTTCGTTCATGGTCGGAAAATAAAGGCGTTATCGAATTAGCCGAAGCATTGGATTTTCCGCTGGTTACCGGCGGCGACAGGCACGGCTGCAAACCGAATACGGTTATAAATATTACGAATAAAAATACTTTCGAGGAATTTGTCGAGGAAATTCGCGTTGACCGTAGAAGCGAGATCGTAATGATGCCGGAGCATAAGCAGCCGCTTCATTGGCGGCAATTGCAGTCGTTTGCGGAGATTCTGGGGCATTATGCGGAATTTCCCGAACACCGTCGGCGTTGGTTTGACCGTATCCATTTCGACATAAAGGACGGCAGAGGAGTAGTTCCGCTTTCGCAGCACGGTTGGGAACGCGGCGGTCCGGCGTGGCTTCGGGCGGCGGTCTGGACTTTAGGTTTTATGGGAAGTCCGACAATGCGTCCGTTCTTTTCAATGACACGCAGAAAAAAAGACCGTGTTCCGAAAAATCTGGAAAAAACCAAATTTGAACCCCCCGATCT
>JBGTKR010000445.1:0-8840 GCA_041744535.1 Pyrinomonadaceae bacterium | reverse complement strand
ACGGGAAGGATTCAGTCGGAATCTATCGCAACGGCGTGATGTATCTGCGGAACTCGAACACGCAAGGAGTAGCCGACATCGTGTTTGCCTTCGGAAATCCCGGAGATGAACCGATCGCCGGTGATTGGGACGGTTTGCCTTAGTGGAATTTACAAATCTTTCAAATTGCATTTTCTTCACAAAAGAAAAGAATCAGCCTGAGATTTCAGGCTGATTCTTTTTTTGAGAGGTAAGGTTTCTCCTGTTTAACTTTTACATAAAAAAGGAGTCTGATTGTTCGTCTTCGGCGTAATAGGAATGAATTTAGTAGGCTTAAAGCGTTGGATAAATTTTGTCGTAACCAAAGAACAGACCGAAGACATTTTTTATCAATCCAACAAGCATTCTGTATTAAATAAAAATAAGAAAGCTCTATATCTATTTAGGATTATTAACTTTTTTGCATATTTATTTAATGTGATTAAAGCCACCGATAGAATGTGCAAGTGCGGCTAAACAACTGTGGACAGCCACATTTATATAATACGCAGTAGCAGTAGGCAGGTGCAGTAATCAGTAAAGAAAAGACTGTATTATCAGCAGTTTAGTTATTTATTTAACACACCTATTTACCGAAAATTGGTATAAGTGGGCGGATGGCGGATGGCAGATGGCAGTAAAAAGGATTTACAATATATTTGAAAACAAAAATACGGAGAATTTTTACCGCCTGACCGCTGACCGCTGACGGCTAACTGCCAACTGCTAACTGCTAACTGCCAACTGTTGTTATTTGCGTAGCGTGAAGGTCATTCCGCCGTCATAGAATTTTTCCCATTTTACTTCGGCTTCAATAAGTCTGGCTCTGGCATTGATATTGGCAAGTCCGCGTCCTTTTTTGCTTTTGTCCGGGTCAAAACCTTTCCCGTTGTCGCTTATTTTTAAGAGAAACTTATTCGAGCGGGTTACTTTTGCGGTCATTTTTATTTCGGTAGCATCGGAATGGCGGACGATGTTGCTCAAAACTTCTTGGGCGATTCGGTAAATCTGGATTTGTTCGGAACGCGACAGATTCAGTTTTTTTTCCAGATTTTCGTCGCTGTTAAATTCATACTTAAAAGTGTTTTCGTGGGAAACCTGCTCGAAAGAACTTCCCAAAGCCCATTCCAAAGCGGCGGAAAAACCTATGTTTTCCAAAACGGAAGGGCTTAAATCTTCGCAGATACGGCGAATCTCATCGGAAACATTTTCGATCTCCGTGCGGAATTCGCTCGCTTTTTCGGTGTCGGTTTCGTCCGCCATCAAGATCAGATGACGCAGATCGGCAAGCGTCTGATCGTGCAAATCCTGTGAAATCCGATGACGCTCACGCTCGGCTTCATTGGCAAGATTCAGGCGGGCGTTGTTTAATTCTTTATTGGCGTAAACGAGTTTTTTACTCGTTCTGAAACTTTTTCGCTGCGAAAGAATCGCCCAGATCAGAGCGGCGACGGCGATCAGCAAAAGCACGGAAAGAATTGTTGCGATCAGCGGAAACGGGGCTTGTTCAACCGTAAAATTAAAGATCAAAGGTTCGGAAGCAAGCAGATTTTTGTCATACGCACGAACTTCCACGCGATATTTATCTGGAGTAAGCTTGTCCATCAAAAACTGTCCGTCGTCGGAAAATTTCTTATCAATCAGTTCATTGTTTCCGTTAAAAAGCAGAAACGAATATTGAAACTGCTCGGAAAACGTCCGGCTGCTGATCGCCGCAACTTCAACGGACAGACTGTTTTGCGGATAATTCAGATTAATTCCCGTTTTTAATTCGCTCGGTTGATGAATTCTCTGACTCAAAATTCTGGTCGCCAGCAGAATCGGTTTGATCTCGCTCGTTTCATAGCGGACGATCCCGCGATTCGTGCCGATCAGGAAGGAATTTTTGTTAAGCGGCAGAACGGCGAAGATATTTTGCGAGGATAATCCCTGCTCGATGTCTATGCGGGATGAGATCCAGCCGAAATTTTCGCTGAAGACCAAATTATAAAGTCCCGTTTCAGCCGCACACCAGACACGCAAATTTCTGTTTTCATCGCGTTGCACGAACACATCGCGGACATTCTGCTCGGCTAAAATAGTTTGCAGTTCGCCGTCTTTAAAGAGATATAATCCTTTATCGGTGGCAAACCAAAGTCCGTCGCTTTGATTTCCGGCGATTTTTCTGACCGCTGCATTTTTAAGCTCGTTCAGTTCATTTTTCGGAGTAACCTTCGTGCCGTCGAAAACAAAAACGCCTTCATTTATCGTGCCGATCCAGAGCGTTTTATTTTCTTCGTTGTAAAGACTGATGATATTTGATTTATAAACAAGATTTGATTCGCCGACGCTGCCGATTCTTTTTAGACCTTTTCCGAATGACGAAAAATAAATTTTGTTTTGAAATTCTTTGATCGCACGGACGCTTTCATCCCGGATAAATTGTTTAAGGGTTCGGCTTTCTCCGAAATAATTTTTTGAAAAAAGTCCGCTTCGTGTGCCGATCAGAATATTTTCATCATCCGCCGAGGAAATTGCATAGATCGTTCGATTCTGAAAGCCGCTGACGGCATTCCAACTTTCCGTGTTTTCATCAAAAATAAACAATCCGCGATTTGTTCCGGCAAAAGTCCTGCCGTCCTCCGTTTGAAAAAGATCGCGGACAAAATTGCTCTGAACGTCTTCGGAAATTCTCTCGTTGCCGGGACTTTTCGGGTCGTAGCGGCTGACTCCCTTATCAGTTCCGAACCAGATCACGCCTTCGCGGTCAACGTATGTAGAGAGGATTTTATTGGAACGCAAACCGCCGGAGGTGTTTTCAAAAGTAAATCTTTTGCGTAATTTCTGTTCTGCAAAACGAAACGCCCCGCGTAATTCCGTGCCGACCCAAACATCTTTATTTTCACCGAAGGCGATTGAATTGACTGTTCCCAAACCGCTTCCGACACTTCTCAGATCGGGCAGATTTTCCGAGAAAAATAACCCGCTGCCGTCGCTTGAAGAACTTGCACCGAACCAGATATTTTGCTCCGAATCTTTGGCTAAAACATTTATTACAAAAGGACGCGGGCGGGTGATGACAGGCACGGCATTTTCATTTTCAATCTTTTGAAGTCCTTCCTTTAAAGTTCCGACGAACAACTCGTTTTCCTTTCCGGTCAGACTTTTGATCGGCAGGGAACTTTTAAGAATCATTTCGCTTTTTGCGGAATTGTTTTGAAATTCTATTCTGAATACAGTGCCGTCGGCATCGCCCAGATAGACATTTTCTCCGTTGATAAAAATCGAATTGACGGAAAAATCCGCCGTTTCCTGAATCGGTTGAAAAAAATTGTCCGTGTAATAAAAAGCACCATTTTCCGTTCCGACCCAGAGTGTTCCGTCGGAATCGGTCCGAAGCGAAAGGATTCTTACGGAAGAAAGCCCGACGGATAAATTCGTCTGCACACGCCTGCCGTCAAATCTTGCCAAGCCGTTGTCGGTTCCAAACCATAAAATTCCGTCGGGCGTTTGAGCAATCGCGTTAATTCGCTCGGACGGCAAGCCATTAAACGAACTGATCGTTCCCCATTGATGCAGATTTAATGAAGATTGAAAAATATCTTCTTTGATCGTCGGTTCGGATTGTGGGAAAATGTTTAGAGTGAGAAAAAGTAAAAAGACGGGAAGAAAACGGAAAACGGAAAATGGAAAACGGAAAATTTTAAGAAAGACAGATCGCCTTTTGCTGTTGGATTTTTGTTCGCTTAAAGTCTTTTCCATAATCCATAAAACTTTTTGATTCACGATTAGATTTAAGAGATTAAATTACTTCTCACCTCTCACTTTTCACTTCTCACCTAAATACCTTTGTCGGTCGCGTTCAAGCCATTTTTCCAGTTCATCGTCGGATTTTTCGAGTTCGTCACGGTTAATTAGTCCGCGTCTTAATGATTCAAAAAATGCCCGTGTGCGGACGTTGTAAGCGAGTTTGTCGTAGGCTTCGTTTTCCGTGCCTTCGGATAAACTCGTGAAAAGTTTTTCGTAGAGATTCGCCAGACGGCTTTCGACTCCGCGTTGCGAGAGCGAACATTTTCGGGCAATCGCCCAATTTGATAATCCCAAAGCCAAATAACGCAGTGCTTCGGCTTCAAATTCGGTCAGCAGCGGACGCTTAAAGGAATCCTTGAACGCCGGATCAATCATATCCGCGCCGTCTTCCAAAACCGTTGCGACGAACCGCAAAAATCTTGCTTCCGGGTTATTTTTGTGGATAAAACCGTAAGCCGGCTGCGGATCGAGCGAGCGGATGATCTTGCGAATTTCGTTGATATAAATCTCGTGCGGAAACTGCGTCCAGAAAATAATTTTCGCCTGCGGATAATCACGCCAGATTTTTTTCGCGGCTTTGACACCCGAAAGATTCGGCATCTGAATATCTAAAATACACAGTTCGGGACGCTTTTCGAGCGTGATTTCAATCGCCGCTTCGCCGTCGGAAACTTCCAATAAAGGCGTATGGTCGGGAAATTCGCGTTCAAGCAGTTCGCAAACATAACGGCGTTGGGCAACATTGTCTTCGGCAATAAGAATTGACATAAATTTTTAATGTAACAGGACAATTAAGTATTTATTTTATAATAACTACTTGCAATGACAAACTACGTCGGGCAGGGAAAACTAACTATAAACCATAAACTTTTAACTATAAACTATATAGGACAAATAAGAAACGATTCAATATTCAGAAATATGAAATAAAGGTAGTGTCCTGAAAGTAATGCTTTAATAAATTTTGTCCCAAAGGGACTGTTTGATAATAGCCCCGCGATTTATCGCGGGGGAGTTTGAAAAAATGTTTTTAGTCCTGAAAGGACGGCAGAATCAGTCGTCCTTTCAGGACTAAACTTATCACAATGTTCCCCGCGATAAATCGCGGGGCTATTATCATAAGCTCCTTTGGAGCAAAAAAAGGTTGGCATTACTTTTAGGACACTACCGAAATAAAATATCCTCGAAATCCTTCGTCATTATCCATTTTCCGTTTTCCATTTTCCGTTATCTGCAAAGTTTGCTTTTCTTAAAATGCTCAATTATGCTTTAATTATATATTCTTATGAGTCAGGATTGTATTTTTTGCAAAATTATAGCGGGTGAAGTTTCATCCGAAATCGTTTATGAAGACGATGTTTGCGTGGCGTTTAACGATATGACTCCGCAAGCACCGACGCATATTCTGGTTATTCCGCGTGAACATATTGCTTCGCTCGATGAAGCCGAAAAGCAGCACAAGGAAACGCTCGGACATCTTTTACTTAAAACGGCGGAGATCGCCCGCGAAAAAGGTTTTGCGGAAGAAGGTTATCGAACTGTTATAAATACAAATGAAAACGGCGGACAGACCGTTTTTCACCTGCACATACATTTATTGGGAGGAAGACAATTTATCTTTCCCCCCGGATAAATTTTGTGTTTTAAAGAAAGAGTTATGAAGAAGTTTTATTTTATTTTAATCCTTGCAGTTATTTGGCAGACGGGCTGCGGAACGGAAGCGGCTCAAAATGAAAATATTGCCGATAATGTTAATCTGACGGTCAATGAAAACGCGAATACTGCGAATGAGAACGTAAATACGAATCAGGCGGAAAATCTTGCCGACGAGGAAGTTCCGAAATTTGACGATGCCGAAAAGGCTCTGGAAAAGGGCAATGAGTATCTCGATGCAAGTCTGACGGAAAAAGCGATTGATGCTTACAAACAAGCCGTCGAACTCGATGAGGATTTGGCTCAAGCACACTTTCAGCTCGGCGTAGCTTACGCTTTGGAAGAAAAGGAAGATGACACCGCCCCCGAACTCGAATCTGCGGATGAAGAAGAACCAACTGCAAAAAAAGCCAAGAAAGGCAAAAAAAGCAAAAAAAGCAAGAAAAAAGAGGAAAGAATCCTGACGAAAAATTCCGAAAAGTCATTTGAAAATTCAATCAAAGCATACGAGAAATATCTCAAGAAAAACCCGAAGGATGCCGTCGCACATTTTAATTTAGGACGTGCCTACAACAAACTTTACGAAGATGAAGATGCCCGCAAAGCATTTGAAGAAGCGGTTAAATTAAACGATGAAGACAGTTTATACCGAACCGAACTCGGTGCAACGCTCATCAAACTTGCAAAGTATGAAGAAGCCATCAGACAGTTAAAAAAAGCCATCGAATTGGACGAGTATAACGCCCGTGCGGAGGATTTGCTCGAACAGGCGGAAGCCGGACGCAAGCGTGTGGATTTCGGTGCGAAGGAAAAAGCGAAAAATGCTCAGGTAAATTAATTTTGTAAATTAATTAAAAAAACGGGCGATAGAAAACTTCTAGCACCGTTTTTTTTGTTGCTTAATAACCCACAGGTTTCTTTAATTGTGTCAACTTGACATTCTTATTTAAAAAGAGCAAAACTTGACATTGTTAAAACTCAAATCATTTTCTCATCGCTAAATTATATGACTACACAATTTACAAAGATTGAGCTTGAGGATTTGGAAAATGATATTCCCGAAGCACTTTCACTCGAACGCAAGATTCGTATGCACGAAGCACGCGAAGCGATCATTGACCGGCTTGCCAGAGATTTGCCCGAAAGTATCGAAATGGAAAGATTTTTGAATGTCGTCGTATCGGAGATCGGGCGGATGATGCAGGCGGACAGATGCGATCTGATTCAATTGACGGAAGACAACGAACTCAGCATCAGCCACGAATGGCGGGCGACGGAAGATATTCCCGTCAGCGAAGGAACACGGATTCCGATTGACGCGGAAAAGCTCGGCGAATATTTCGATCTGACAAAACCAATCGTCGTCAACGACACATCAAAAGCCAAAGATGCCAAAGTCCGCTTTCTTGCCAAAGCACTTGAAACCCGTTCGCTGCTGGTTCTGCCGATCATTTTAAATAAAAAAACCATCGGTCTGCTCGGACTCCACGACACGAAACAGCCCAGAAAATGGCTTCCCGAAGAAATTACATTCCTCGAATCAATCGCCAGCCAACTCGCCATCGGTTATCAATACACGAGCCTATACGTTTCGCAGGAACAGGAAACAAAACGCATAAACGCTCTGCTGGAAATTGCCAACACGCTCAACTCGCATTCCGAATTCAAGATTGTTTCATCCAAAGTTCTGGAGCGTGCCGTCGAACTCGTCGGAGCGGATTACGGAGCGTTGGGAGTTTTAGATCAGACGGAGAAAAAAATCTCGCTCGCCGCATTTAAGATGGGCGAAGGCATTAAGCCGAATAAGGTTTTGCAGATGATCGAGGAACATAATCAATCGCTTGATTTAGAACCGTTTCCCGCTTTGGGTAACATTATGAAGGAAGGCAAAACTCTGCGTTTGATTGATACGGAATTGCCGCTTGCCGTCAGAATATTTTTCAATTCGCAGTTTAACGGAAAAGCCGCTTTGGTTTCGCCGGTTCGTGTCGGCGGACAGGCGTTCGGTTTGCTCGGTTTTGTGTGGAGCGAGGAGATCGAAAACGGTTTTGATGATAATGATGTCGCCCTCGTCGAAGGCATCGCCGACCAGATCGGAACGGCACTCGAACGCGATCAGCTTTCGGCGGAAATTATGCGTCTGAAATCCGAATTGCAAGACCGCAACACGAGCCGAATCATCGGACAAGCCCCGAATATACGGCGTTCCATCGAACTTGCCTTAAATGTTGCCGATACAAACACGACCGTTTTAATTCAAGGCGAATCCGGCACGGGAAAGGAATTGATCGCTAATTTGATTCATTATAATTCCGGCAGAGAAGACAAATCGTATGTCAAAATAAACTGCGGTGCGATTCCCGAAACTTTGCTCGAATCCGAACTTTTCGGACACGAAAAAGGAGCATTTACCGACGCTCATACAATGCGGAAGGGACGCTTTGAAGAAGCTGACGGCGGAACGCTTTTTCTTGACGAGATCGGCGAAATGAGTTTGTCCGCACAGGTAAAACTTCTAAGAGTTTTGCAGGAAGGCGAATTTATGAGAATCGGCGGAAACCAAACCATCAAAGTTGATGTCCGCGTGATCGCTGCTTCAAATATTGACCTTGAAAGTGCCGTCGGGGAGGAAAAATTCCGCAAGGATTTGTTTTATCGTTTGTCGGTTTTCCCGATTGAAGTCCCGCCGCTTCGTGAACGCCCCGAAGATGTAAATCTGCTCGTTTTTCATTTTCTCGAAATTTACAAGGAAAAATCGGGACGTTTTGTTTCGGGAATTTCCAAAGAAGCTCTGCGGGCTTTGGTCAATTACGAATGGTCGGGCAACGTCCGCGAACTCGAAAATGCCATCGAACGTGCCGTTATTATTGCATCGGGCAGACAGATCGAACTCGACGATCTGCCCGAAGCGATCAGCCGCAAAGCCTTTGAAATCAATGCTCAAGCCAGAGAAGAACGTGCCAAAGCCGCTAGTCTCGGACAATCAATCGGCTTGGAAATCGCACTCCCTTCGGCAATGAACGAAGTCGAAGAAAAAATCATCAAAGCCACACTCGATTATACCGGCGGCGACAAATCACAGGCTTCAAGACTCCTGAATATCGGCAGAAAAACTCTATATCGAAAATTGAATCAATATGATTCTAAAGATTAACAATTTTACCTGATTCCAAATTTGACGGCACATAATATAACGTGAGTTCGAGATAAAAGTTATTGAATAATAAAGACGTAATTGATTTTCAATGAATCTTAGCGACCTTTGCGATAACCTTTGCGTTCTTTGCGGTTAATTCTTATTTTTTTTACCGCAAAGAACGCAAAGGTTATCGCAAAGAAACACGAAAGGTAAGAATAACAAGATTTTAGAAGTTTTTTCT
>JBGTKR010000444.1:0-5120 GCA_041744535.1 Pyrinomonadaceae bacterium | reverse complement strand
GGGTGTCAGCATAAAGCCTTGTGCGTCAGCACGAGGTTTTCAAAATCAAGAACAAATAGCCCGTGAATACGGGCGACAGCCGATAAACCAAAAAAGCTGTCGCTATCTTCGATAGCTTTAATTCGTGTTGCATATAAACCTCGTGTTGACGCACAAGGCTTTATGCTATCGCCCTTATTCACGGGCTAAAAACTAAAACTTATCAAGAAGTTTAATCTAACAAAGTAGAATTAGTAACAGACGTAAAATAAAGTAACCCATCAAATTCCAAATTCCAAATTTCAGATTTCAAATAAAAGCGTTGTTAGTTCTGAGATTTGAAATCTGAAATTTGAAATAAAAAGAAGTGGTGTAGTTTATTTAATTTCTTTTACTTAACATATTTTCTTTATTCACATTCATTCAAAACGAACAATTTGAAATTAATCAATCGGTCAAGTTGACCGATTTTTGTTTGAAATTATTTTTCAAAACTACTTGCATTTTTACATTTTCTCAATAAACATCGGCTTTCTAGATAAAAAAATAATTTTGGCACAAGCATTGCGATTATAAAAAGCAGCCGCGAGGCAATAATTTTGCAAGTGGAGAAAAAAAATATGAAACCGATAGCAAGAAAAGAAAACTTAAAGGTAGAACGCAATACGGGGGAGCTTTTTATTGAAGATTTGGTAAATGCAAAATCCATACATCTTAATCCGACATCCGCTTATGTCTGGGAAAAATGCGACGGAAAAAAAGAACCGAACGATATTGCGATGGAATTAGGTCGGGAGTTGGGCGTATCCGTTAGTGAAAATGTTATTTCGCTGGCACTGAATAGATTATCGGCTGAAAAACTTTTATTAGGATGGTAGATTTTACGAAAAGTTATCTCCCACACCAAAATCTGTGAGCGTATCTTACCGTTAAAATAAACCGAATATTTCTGGAAAAAAGTCAAAAACCAACTGCTGTAAAATAGCAGGTTGCGTTTTTGACTTTTTATTTGTCTGAACATATCCTTTCTCTTTCCGTTTGAATGAAAGAGAACACTAAAAATAAGCAATCGGTCGCAATATTACCCATCGGAATATTTGATTCCGGTGTCGGCGGTTTAACGGTTTATCGGGCGTTGCATAAGCATCTGCCGAATGAGCGTTTTATCTATCTCGGCGATACGGCACGAGTTCCATATGGCACGAAATCGCTGGCGACGGTTGAACGCTATGCGATTGAAAATTCTTTGTTTCTGGCTTCACGCGGCATCAAACTTCTCGTCGTCGCCTGCAATACGGCATCGGCTCTGGCACTTCCGAAAATACGCGAAAGTATCGGCATCGAAACCGTCGGCGTAATCGGTCCGGGTGCGAGAAAAGCCGTTGAACTTACAAAGAAAAATGAAAATCCGAAGATCGCCGTAATTGCAACGGAAGCAACGGTTTCGAGTAATGCTTATACAAACTCGATTCGTGAAGTTTCAAGCAAAGCCGAAATTTTGCAAACTGCCTGTCCGCTTTTTGTTCCTTTGGCGGAAGAAGGTTGGACGCAAGAAAAGGAAACCTTTTCAATCGCCGGAAAATATCTGCAAAAGGTTATCGAATTTGCTCCGAATGCACTCGTTTTAGGCTGCACGCATTATCCGATTTTAAAAGATGTTATCCGGCAAACCGTCGGCGAAAATGTAACGCTGATCGATTCGGGCGAAGCGACTGCCGAAGAAGTCGAGAAATTATTAAACGAAAAAGGTTTAGCCAACACGGAACGAATTTCATATAATCGCAAACGGCATCTGTGCGATGATTTGGATCATTTTTACGTAACGGATGCGGCTGAAAGATTTGCCCACGTCGCCGAAAGATTTTTAGGAACAAAACCTGCGAAATTGGAAGCAATCGAAGTATTTGAAGTTAGCAAATAGCGAACAGTAAACATAATTATTAATAACCAAACAAAATGACATATACAAGAATAGATAACAGAGAATTAGACGAAATCAGGAAAACGAAAATCACACCGAATATCTCGCCGTATGCGGAAGGTTCGGCACTTATCGAAGTCGGCGGAACGAAGGTTTTATGTATGGCGACGGTTGAAGAACAAGTTCCGTATTGGATGCGGAATTCGGGAAAAGGCTGGGTTACGGCGGAATATGCGATGCTTCCGCGGGCGACGCATACGAGGATAAAACGCGAAAGACCGAATCCTTCGGGGCGAACGATGGAGATTCAGCGGCTCATCGGACGCAGTCTGCGGGCGGTCGTTGATATGAAAAAACTCGGTGAACGGCAGATTTTTGTTGATTGCGATGTCATTCAAGCCGACGGCGGAACTCGTTGTGCTTCGATCACGGGAGCTTATATTGCCTTAAATCTCGCCTGTAATAAATTAGTCGGCACGGGAAAATTAAAAGCCTCGCCGATATTGAGCGAAGTCGCCGCCGTCAGCGTCGGAATCGTCGAAGGCACGCCGATCTTAGACCTAAAATACGAAGAAGATTCAAACGCCGATGTAGATATGAACATCGTCAGCACGGGAACGGGAAAATTCATCGAAATTCAAGGCACAGCCGAACAAGAACCGTTTTCACGCGACGAAATGGACGCAATGCTCGAACTTGCGGAAAAAGGTGTCAACGAACTTTTTACCATTCAGCGATATGCTTTGAACGGATAGTTTTTTATGGGTTTGGATCTAGTTGAAATGGTGATACGTATCGAGGCGGAATTTGAAATAGAAATTCCGAACGAAACCGCCGAAAAATTTACGACACCGAAGATCGTGATTGATTATCTGCAACCACAGTTTGCAAATCGTCCGCGAGAATATCTAGCCGATAGAATCTGGCTGATAATCGAAGACGAAACAGGAATCGAGCGAAACAATTATAACGAAGATTCGCGTTTTATTGAAGATATGGGAATGGATTAAGACTTTAGAAAATATGAGCGAAAAACAATTTGAAGGAAAATCGGCAATCGTGACGGGGGCGACTCGTGGAATTGGGAAAGCGATTGTGTTGGAATTGGCGAAGCGTGGATGCAATGTGGCGTTTAATTATGCGTCGAGTGCGGCTGCGGCTGAAGCTGTTAAAAAAGAGATCGAATCATCAGGTGTGAAAGCGTTTGCGGATTCTTGTGATGTGGCGAATACGGATGCGGCGGCGGAATTTGTGAAAGCCGTCAAAGACGAATTCGGGGCGATTGATTATCTGGTTAATAATGCGGGAATTACGCGGGATAATTTGATAATGCGGATGAAGGAAGACGATTGGGATTCCGTCATTGACACGAATTTGAAAGGGGCTTGGAACTTTTCAAAAGCGGCGGTTCGTCCGATGATGCGGAATGAAACGGGCGGTTCGATCTTGAATATTTCCTCGATTTCGGGCGTGGTCGGAATGCTCGGACAATCAAATTATTCGGCTTCAAAAGCCGGAATGATTGGACTTACAAAATCACTTGCAAAGGAGATTGCGAGTCGCGGGATTACGGTCAATGCTCTGGCGTTGGGTTTGGTCGAAACCGATATGGCAAACGAAATGAATGAAGAACACCGCGAGAAAATCCTTGCAAATATTCCGCTCGGAAGGCTCGGACAAACGCAGGAAGTTGCGGAGATCGCCTGTTTTTTACTGTCCGATTCGGCAAAATACATTACGGGACAAGTTATTCAAGCCGACGGCGGAATTGCAATGTAGTTTAAGGATTTCAATGATAATAAATATAAATTCTAAACCGCAATCGGGGCAGCGATGCGTGGGTGGGCTTTATAGTTTTTTATTTCAAAATCCTCATATTTATAATCAAAGATGGATTGAGGTTTTCGTTTGATAATAAGTTCCGGTAACGGATACGGTTCGCGTGATAATTGGAGCTTTACTTGCTCGATATGATTTAGATATATGTGGCAGTCGCCGCCCGTCCAGACAAAATCTCCGACACCCAGATCGCATTGTTGAGCGATCATATGTATTAAAAGTGCATAGCTGGCAATATTAAACGGAACTCCCAATAAACTGTCCGCCGACCTTTGATACAACTGGCAGGATAATTTTCCGTCATTTACATAAAACTGAAACAAAAGATGACAGGGCGGCAGTGCCATTTCGTCCAATTCCCCGACATTCCAGGCGGAAACGATCAGACGGCGTGAAAAAGGATCGGTTTTTATTTGCTCGATAACCTCGGCGATCTGGTTGATCTGTTTTCCGTCGCCGGTTCGCCAGGAAGTCCATTGAGCGGCATATACTCTGCCCAGTTCTCCGTTTTCCGAAGCCCATTCATCCCAAATAGTTACGCCGTTATCGTTTAAGAATTTGATGTTCGTTTCGCCCCGCAAAAACCAAAGCAGTTCGTATATTACCGACCGCAGATGAACTTTTTTTGTTGTTACCAAAGGGAAACCTTTCTCCAGATCAAAACGCATTTGATGACCGAATATACCGATCGTGCCAACGCCGGTGCGGTCTTTGCGAGTTGCTCCGCGATCTAATATTTCCTGTAAAAAATCTAAATATTGTTTCATTATTTATCTAAAAATTTGATACCAAAGCAATTGAAAAGCAGTTTTTATATATTGTGAAATATAACTGATTTTTAACTAACCGCAAAATCAATTTGCAACTTATCCGAAAAAAGTGCATCATACTAGATTGTTAATCCTACTCTCGCACATCAACGGTGGTGTGCTTGTCTCAATAAAATGTTGACGGCGTTTTGGATGGTTCGAGAGTTGGCTGGTTATAATTACAGAAGCCGCTTTCTTTTTTTAAGTTAGAGCATCCGAAACACGATTCTTCGCCGAGACTACCGTTTCTCCGAATACAATACGGTTCGACGCTTCTTTAGAACATCCTTGTTTTCTCAAGGATACAGGTAAATTTTAAAAATATTATGAAACTATACGTAGGAAATATTTCCTTTGATACAACCGAACAGGATTTGGAAGAATTATTCGGCGAAGTCGGCACAGTTCAGTCGGCAAACATTATTACAGACCGCGATACAGGACGCTCACGCGGATTCGGCTTTGTTGAATTGTCGAGTCAGGAAGAAGGTCAAAACGCAATCGAACAGTTTGACGGTCAGGAAATTGACGGTCGTCAATTAAAAGTAAATGAAGCTAAACCGCGTGAAAAT
>JBGTKR010000443.1:0-6799 GCA_041744535.1 Pyrinomonadaceae bacterium | reverse complement strand
ACAAAATCCGTTAATTAACAAAAAGCTGACAAAAGTTGTCAATAAGTTTTCAGACGACTATTTCCGATTCGTTCAGATTGAATGAATGATTCGTTCAAATTGAATGAATCTCTCTCAATAATTTCAGCTAGATTCCGCTAAGTCTTTTATTTTCCATATTTTGAGTTGCTGGCACAGCCGTTGCAATTATAAATCGCGGCACGAAATGTGTGCCGACAGTTATCAAATACAAAAAGGAAAAATAAAATGAACTACCTAAAACAGAAAACATTATTTACTCAGGCAATGTCATTGATGCTTTTATTTTCAATGATATTTATTAATGTTGCGATCTCTACAACGAGCGTTTCCGCTCAATATGCAGCAGCTAATAAAAATGCTGAATCGCCGATGTTAAATCGTTATACGACGAATTTAACAAAGCTGGCAAGCGAAGGAAAACTTCGTATATCAAATGAATTCGACAAGGATGTGCAGCGTCTTATCGAATCTTTAAGCAGTAATAATCTACGTCAACCGGCACTTTTAGATCAGGTCGGCGAAAGTCAGGAACTTGTCGTTGAAGTTTTAGCCGCACGAATCGCTAAGGGCGATGTTCCGGCTGGATTGCAGAACAAACAAGTCTTGATGCTTAAAGTCGGAGATTTGTATTCGGGTTCAAAAAACGAAAACGAAGTTGCAGACAAGATCGAAACAATCATCAATGAACTCACAAATACAAAGGGCAATGCTATCCTTTTTGTAAATGAATTGACGAATTTTGTAGGTAGTTCGCAGCTCAATGAAAAACTTTCAAAGGCAATTTTAATAAATCAGGTCAAGATCATCGGCGGTTCTTCCAAAGATGCTTATAACGAAAAGATCAATAATATCGCCGAAGTTGCCGCTGTGTTTGAACCGATTATCATCGGTCTGAGCGACGAAGAAACCGAAAAGGAATTTGCCAAAGATCAAAAGGAATTCCAAAAGGAAAAATACAGAGGCGATAATGTTTCGTCGGATATTCGTAACTTGATGAAGCAAGACCCGACGGGCAAAAAACGGATTGACGTGATAATTCAGGCGAAGGATGCCGATAACGCAAAACTTCGCAAAATTATGGCGGAAAACAATGTTCGTTTTAACAGCCGCATCGGAAAAAGCGACACGATAGTTGTAAATCTTCCGTTAAGTGCGGTTGAAGCAATTGCCAAAAGCGGACTTTCAAACTTTATGTCGCCCGACCGCCAAATGGCAAAACTCGGACACCTTGAAAAAACAACGGGTGCCGAATTGGTCAGATCAATGGGCAACGGAGGAATTTTACTTAACGGAACAGGTGTCGGAATTGCAATCGTTGATTCTGGAATGATGGTCAATCACAAAGCATTCAAAGGTCGTGTAGTTTTCAGCAAGGATTTTACGAATGAAAATAATCCCGACGACGGTTACGGACACGGAACGCACGTTGCCGGAATCGCTGCCGGTAATTCCGGTAAAAATGACGGACAATTTCGCGGAATCGCTCCGAATGCAAATATAATTAACTTAAAAGCACTAAATTCCAGAGGAATCGGCAATACATCCTGGCTGCTTAATTCTCTGGAATGGATCAAACAAAATCACGTGCAATATAATTTAAGGGTTGTCAATCTCAGTCTTGGCGGGATCGCTATTGATTCCTACACGAATGATCCGGTAAATCTGAAGGTTCAGGAATTGAACGGTTTGGGAATTCTGGTTGTTGCCGCTTCCGGTAACGAAGGAAAAGATAAACTCGGAAATAAAATGTATGGTTATGTTCATTCACCCGGTAACGATCCGTCTGTCTTGACGGTTGGTGCGACCAACACGAGAGATTCGGATTCACGGACGGACGACAGTATTACATCATTCAGTTCACGCGGTCCGACGAGAAGTTTCTATACGAGAGCAGACGGGACGGTAATTTACGATAACGCTATTAAACCGGATTTAGTAGCTCCCGGAAATAAGATCAGATCGGCAAAAGCCAGAGCAGGTAGTTATTTAGCTGTTACGCATCCTGAATTGGTCGAATCTGCATTAAATCTTCCCCTACTTGGCGGCGGCGAAGATGATGGTGTTTTAACAATGAGCGGAACTTCGATGGCAACTCCGGTTGTCGCAGGTGCGGCGGCTCTTCTTTTCCAGCTTAATCCGAATCTGACACCTTCGATGGTTAAAATGATTCTGGAATTTACGGCTCAACCGCTTGCCGGTTACAGTATGCTCGAGCAGGGAGCAGGGCAACTTAATCTTGAAGGTGCTGTCCGTTTAGTCAAAAGCTATCGAACGGATGTCAAGTTCAACTTATTACAGTCGGGCGACCTGATGCTTTCCGGCACTCAACCTGTGGCAGAAACATCAACCACGCTTAACGGTGAAACATTTAACTGGTCAAGAGGTATCTTAACAAATCACGGTTATATCAGATCGACATACTTAGCTAACCGTTTCAGCAATGTTTATAAAAACGGTATGTGGTTTGAAAAAGGCGTTACCCACGCCGCTGATTATAATTATAGTCTTAACGGGAACTTTAGCTATGTCGAATCTCTAACATTTACACCAAAAGTTAGTATTAGTAACGGAGGAGAACTCGGAACAGGCTCGGTTATGTTTGCTTACGGAGTTCTGGTTTCGGATGGAGTTCTGATCTCCGATGGTGTTTTGGTGGCTGACGGAGTTTTGATTTCCGACGGAGTTCTGATTTCTGACGGAGTTCTGATTTCCGACGGAGTTCTGATCTCTGACGGGGTTTTAATAGCAGATGGTGTTCTGATGTCCGATGGCGTTGTGATCGGTGATCGAATGGGTGCAAGTTCAAGTGAAAGTTCAATCTTAGGTGATGATTAAATCAATATAAAATGATAAATAATATGGGAGGGATATTATGAACTTACAAACTGTCATAAATATTGATTACAGCCAAAACGAAAATCTTTCAGGTCAAGCCCAGCCATTTGTAATGCCGGGTTTGGAAAGACTTGAACGATTAACCGAAACCAATAAGAACGAAGTGCTTGAATTACTTACAGTCCGTCCGGTTCACACGGTTGTTATGACGAGCTTTATAAATGATAACGGAATCGAAAGTGATAAAAATCGCGGTAAATTTTTCGGTTATCGAAATCTTGCGGGAAAACTCGAAGGAGTTGCCTTAATCGGACACACGACTCTTGTAGAAGCCCATACGGAAGAAGCTCTGATAGCATTCGCAGTCATCGCAAGAGATTCGGAAACACCGATCAAGGTTATGATGTCGGACGGCAGTTCAATTGAAAAATTCTGGAATTATTATGCAGTAAACGGTCAAAAGCCTTTGCATAATTTTACCGAATTGCTCTTTGAATTAAACTTTCCTTTCCTTGTTCAAAAATGTGAATGGAACGTCCGTCAGGCAAAAGCCGAAGAACTCCTGCAGGTTGCCGAAGCTCAAGCGGAAGTTGCCTTTATTGAAAGCGGTATTGATCCGCTGCAAAATGACCGCGAGGGTTTCCTGCAAAGATGTCTGGAAAGAATCGAAAAAGGACGCACGTTTGTAGTCTTTGAAAACGGCAAACTCGTATTCAAGATTGATGTAGTTGCCGAAACTGATACGACTGCCTACTTGGAAGGTTATTTTGTCGCCCCGGAAATGCGTGGAAACGGAATCGGGCATAAATGTCTGGCAAATGTCGCTATGAATTTAATGGAGCGTTTTCAAAATATCTGCGGACTGAGCAATGTCAAATTTGAAGGTGTTCACCGAAGTTTAGCAAAAGCCGGTTTTGTCAACACCGATTCTTGTCAAACAATATTTGTTTAACAAAAAAAATGATAGACAAAATTGTTTAATTAATTCATAATAGAAGTGGTTTGTAATAAAACGATATTACAAAACACTTTTTTTAATTCTGTCGGAACGCGGACACTCCTGTCCGCTCGTGAAATACTACTAAACGGCGAGACAGCAGACTGAGTATCAAAAGTTTTAAGCGGCGGACTTGCGGACAGAAGTGTCCGCGTTCCGTTTTGCTTAATCTGCGTAGCACCAGTAATTAAAACTCACAAAGAAAACTCAATTTTCCTAAAATATTAATTGTTGAATTTTCTTTCATCTACCTCGTCTTAATTGAAATACTCCTGATTTCAAGCCACTTATGGAATCGAAAACAAAATTAACATCATTTATGTGGACTCTAATCGGTTTAGGGACTCTCTGCGTTTTGATTGCATTATACAACTTTCCTATTGCAAAAGTTGATATGTATATGTTGATTTTGTTTGTTTTTACGATTGGGATCGGTTCGAGAATTACGGTTCAAATACCCAAATTTAAATCTCATATTTCCGTTTCCGATACCTTTATATTTTTTGCTTTGCTTTCCTACGGCGGCGAAGTTGCCGTTATTTTGGCGGCGACGGAGGCATTTTTATCGTCATTAAGATTTTGCAATAAAAAAATTACGGTTTTCGTAAATGCCGCAATGGTAGCGATCTGCACGGCAATTGTTGCTTTTGTAATGCAGGTATCGGGTTTGTTCTCCGAGATTGAAACGCACGGATTTCATCAAAATTGGGATAAGTTCATCATCGCTTTATCCGTAATGGGGTTATCTTATTTTGCCTTAAACACGGCTTTCGCCGCTATTTATGGAGCATTTAGAACGAATGAATCTCTCTGGGACACTTGGAAAACCAAATATATCTGGACATTTATCACATATTTTATCGGGGCGGCAAGTGCGGGAATTCTCTTTCAATTAACTCACTATATCGGATTCGGGGTTCTGATCGCCGCATTTCCGGTTATTGTTCTGGTTTATCAGACATATAAGATGTATCTGCAAAATGTGGAAATGTCGCTGACGCAAGCCGAACAAGCCGAAGAACACTCCAAAATTCTGGAAGATCAATCAATCGCCTTACGCGAATCCGAAGAAAGATTCCGCAGTGCATTTGATTATGCTCCGATCGGAATTGCTTTGGTTTCACCGGAAGGAAACTGGCTGAAAGTTAATCGGGCAATGTGCAGCATACTCGGTTACGAAAAGGAAGAATTTCTGGATAATGATTTTCAATCAATGATTCTTCCTGAAGATTTGGGCGATACTTTGGTCAGGATTCATCAACTTTTCACGGGGAAAATTCAAACCTGCCAACTCGAACAGCGGTATTTACACAAAAACGGAAACATTGTTTGGACATCGTGGAGTGTTTCGCCCGTGAAGGCGACGGACTCGAAGCAGGCGAACCTGATTTTTCAAATTCAGGATATTACGGATAAAAAGATAGCTGAAGAAAAACTTCAATACGAAGCTACTCACGATTCATTGACCGGCTTGCCTAATCGGGCAATGTTTATGTCCCGGCTTGAAAATGCACTTGAAAGGTCGCACCGGAATCCCGCTTACAAAGTCAGTATTTTGTTTATTGATCTGGATCGTTTTAAGCTGGTCAATGATAGTTTAGGTCATATTGTCGGAGATCGGCTTTTGGTCGAGATATCCGCCCGTTTGAATGATTGTCTGCGTTCCAAAGATATTGTCGCACGGCTCGGCGGTGATGAATTTACAATTCTGGTCGAAGGAATATTTGAAGAATCCGAGATTATAGTTATTGCCGACAGAATTCAGGAAAAATTCTCGATTCCGTTTAATTTTAACGGACAGGAAGTTTACAGTTCCGCCAGCATCGGCGTAATGCACGGCACTAATCAACATCTGAGTGCCGAGGATATGATGCGTGATGCCGATACTGCAATGTATCAGGCAAAACGAGCCGGAAAAGCCTGCCATGAAGTTTTTGACCCCGAAATGCACGAAGAAGCCAAACGATCATTGCAAATCGAAACCGATCTGCGTCGTGCCGTCGAAAACGGCGAACTGAATGTATTTTACCAGCCGATCTATTCTCTGGTAGATGATAAAATTACGGGTTTTGAAGCCCTGGCACGCTGGAATCACGCGGATTTGGGGGAAATTTCTCCGGTCAGATTTATTCCCATCGCCGAAGAGATCGGATTGATTCATTCATTGGGAAATCAGATTTTGAAACAAGCCTGTGAACAAATCCAATCATTAAGAGTTAGTGATAAATCAAATGAATCGCTGATTTTAAGTGTGAATCTGTCGTCAAAACAATTTACACAAATCACACTTGTTCAGGATATAAAGGAAATCTTGAATCAAACCGGGTTTCCGCCGAAAAATTTAAAACTCGAAATCACCGAATCGGTTTTCTTTGAATACAAAGACAGAGCAGTCGAAATGCTTAATCAATTGAACGAACTCGGCATCGAAATTGATATAGACGATTTCGGAACGGGTTATTCAAATCTCGGCTATCTGACAAATCTGCCTGTTTCAACTCTTAAAATTGACCGATCATTTATAGCTTCAATGGGAACGGCGGAGAATAGTCTGGAAATTGTCGAAACGATCATTTCGCTGGCGAGAGGTATGGGAATGAAGGTGATTGCCGAAGGAGTCGAAAATGAAGATCAACTCGATCAGCTAAGAACCTTAAATTGCGAAGGAGCTCAAGGGTATTACTTCTCAAAGCCGATTTGCTTTGACGAAGTTCGGGAATTTATTTCGCGTTCAACCGACAATTTGCCTATTGCTTTTAACGAACTTCCGATAGTTTCTACTTTGCAATAAAAAAAACTTCTTAATTCTACTTTGTTAGATTAAACTTCTTGATAAATTTTAGTTTTTAGCCCGTGAATACGGGCGATAGCATAAAGCCTCGTGCGTCAGCACGAGGTTTGTATGCAACACAAATTAAAGCTATCGAAGATAGCGACAGCTTTTTT
>JBGTKR010000442.1:0-4376 GCA_041744535.1 Pyrinomonadaceae bacterium | reverse complement strand
GGAAACAGCGACGGATCAATCTTGACCAGAACGTGCTTAAAATCCTTCTGCGGTATAATTTCATAAACTCCCGTTGAAGTATAGATCAATCCCGACATCGCTTTGCCATTGACCGTCAGAGTTACATCGCCCGTCCATTCCCCCGCATCTTTTAATTTCCCACGCCACGTATAATCTTCTTCCCCGCGACTAATAAAACCTTCCGTATCGCTTTGCTTCACATCGTAGGTTTTTCCGTCCAACAACGGCAGACGAAACGATCTCGCCGTTTTGGAATTTATCACGTTGAAATTTATCTCGACGGCTTGCTCGGTTTCAGCGGCAATCGAAGCCGGTTTAGCGTCAACGGATTTGTCTTTGACAAAACTGAATAACTCGACACCTTGAGCATTTGCATTGACCGGCATAAAAACTACAACGGTCAAAATACAGACGAAAATCGCCTTGAGAACATTTAGTGGGAATTTAGACATTTCCTTTTCCTCTTTAAAATAATTTGTAGAAATTTTTGGAAATTGATTAAACTACTGTTGAATAACAGTTATGTTAAAAAAGATGCTGAAGTTAGAGTAAAGCTAAAAATGTAATAAATACTTGCCTTTATCTTCTTTAAATAATCAATTTTTCTAACATTACACTTAACAATAGATAACATAATTCAGTATCAGTTCATTATGGCAGACCGTCCCAATCCCCCGCAATCGGTTCATCTCCGGGATTTCCGAAGGCGAATACGATGTCCGCCACTCCTTGCGTGTTCGAGTTCCGCAGATACATCACTCCTTCTCGATAGATTCCCACCGAGTCCTTCCCGTCGCCGTCCCAGTCGCCCGCCATCGGTTTATCTCCCGCGTTGCCGTAAACTAAATAAATATCGGCATTGCCCGAAGTGTTCTGATTCTTCAAGTAAATTATTCCGTTTGACGGACGGAAAACTCCCGTCGTGTCTATTCCGTCGCCATCCCAGTCTCCGGCTATCGCTATATCATTCGGATTTCCCAACACGAACACCGCATCAGGTTCTCCGGCTGAGTTGGAGTTCCGTATAATAAATACTCCGGTTGCACGGCGATAGACTCCGATGGTGTCAATCCCGTCGCCGTCCCAATCTCCTGCGATCGGCTGATCTCCGGCAGCACCGAAGGCAAAGACTATATCGGCTGGTCCGGTCGTATTTGAGTTTCTCAGATAGAAAACGCCATTGCGATAGATGCCTAAGGAATCCTTGCCGTCGCCGTTCCAATCCCCGGCGATGGAAGTATCGCCGTTGACACCATAAACCATATCAATATCGGCAAAGCCTCCGGTATTGGAATTTCTCAGATAAGTAATGCCGTTGGTCGGACGGAAAACTCCGATCGTGTCGGGATTATTATTTCCCGGAGTTGGTGTTGGTGTCGGAGTTGGTGTTGTTCCGCTTGGCGTAAACACGACGGTTTGGGCATTGGTTAAAGAAATAAAAGTGTTTGTATAGGTATGACTGCTGACCACATAAGCCTGTGGGTCTGCACCCGAAATACCTACTACGGAAAACAATTTTGTATTTCCGCTGCCGTATCTCAATTTTATTATTCCGTTTCGGTTTAGTTCGATTTCAAAATTAACCGGATTTTCTCCGCGTGTTGTGCCGTTTGATAATGCCGAATCAAAAGTTACTCCCTTCCAACGAAATATGATTCGGTCTGTTTCCGTTACAATATAAACATCGTCGTCAGCATTTTTGTCAGTTCTCAAGTCATCCCAAAGACCGGCGATCATCTTATAAGCATTAAGGGCTTCCACCGAACTTCGTGCATCATCGGCATCTCCGTCAGTTCTTTCGGGAGGAGTTGAGAAATACAGGTTTCCGTTTGTAGAGATCGTTACTGAATTAAAGGATTCGCCGAAAAATGGAAATGCAAACGGCAGTGCATAATCTTTTTTGTATGTATCATCGCTTTTAAGACCTAATGCAGTTCCGCCGGTCGAAAGTGCCTGATTTGCGACAAGTGTCTGCTGATACGGATTAACCGCCGCCGCACTGACACTTACCTGAGTTGAAGCGGTGCTGGAATTTCCCAAAGAGTCTATTGCTCTGACGGTAACCGTTCCCGCCGGATTTTGATAGGGAAGTTTGAAAGTCAATGATTCGGTTGTTCCCGCCGCATTCGGAATGCCCGAATATAAACGATAAAGTTTATTAGTCGAACTGCTTGTAAAATCTACTTGATACAAAGCCGCTTTGCCGGTAGGTCCGTTATCCGTCGGCGATGTGAATTGGATCGTAACATTTCTTCCGCTGGTTGATGCAACGGCTAAATTACCAACGGCAGCCGGAGCGGTCGTATCATTTTGAAATGAAACCTGCATTGCGGTATCAACATTCAAACGTCTTGCCGAATCTACCTTACCCTGCAAATTTGTGAGCGGCTCACTACCGAAGACCAAAGCCGCCCGGAGTTTACCGACCGGAATCGTCGGATTAGCCGCAATTATCAATGCCGCCGCTCCCGCCACGTGGGGACAAGCCATTGATGTTCCGCTTAAAAACCCGAAACCGCCGCCGGGAATTGTGCTTAAAATAAATCTGCCGGGTGCGGCAAGACTTACCGAACCCAATCCGAAGTTGGAAAACGAAGTTAAAACATCCTTATCATCAGTAGCCGCCACCGATATTAAATTTGACGAAGTAAAACTCGAAGGAAAATGCGGCAGCAGATCATTATCCGTCGTTTCGTTTCCCGCCGCCGCAACAAACAAAATACCCGATTGACCTAAAGCGACAATCGCATCTTCGGAAGCCTGCGATCTTCCCGTTCCGCCGTAACTATTGTTTAAAACACGCAGGTTCGCACCGTTTGCACCACCACTTTGATCGTAGCGGTCTTTCATTGTTTTGGCGTAATTATAAGCTGAAATCAGATTAGCGGAATTGAATTTTCCGTCTTTGGAGGCTTTAAGGATCATCAAACTGACATCCCAATTTACTCCCGTTACTCCGATGCCGTTATTTCCCTTTGCACCGACCGTTCCGGCAACGTGCGTTCCGTGCCGCTCGTCATTGTTGTTATTTCCGTCATAAACCGTTGCATCATTATTGACGAAATCCCAGCCGTTTATATCATCAACAAATCCATTATTATCATCATCAATACTATTGCCCGCGATCTCCTTGGTGTTGATCCAGATATTCGGCTGAAGATCGGGATGAGATATATCAACTCCCGAATCAATTATACCGACAACCACATCTTTAGTCCCCGTCGTTCTGTCCCAGGCTATTTCGGCATCAATATCGGCATCCGGTGTTCCGCTGATCGGATTACCGCCGCTCGTCGCATAAGTTTGTCCGGTATTTTGCAAACCCCATTGATTACGGAAACTCGGATCGTTAGGAATTACACTCTCCGTATAAATATAGTTCGGTTCGGCATACAAGACATCGCTTCTGCTGTCTAAGGCTGCGACCGCTTCCAGAGTATTCTTCGTATCAACCTTAGCCAAACGTAAGCCGCTGACGATCTCCGAACCTTCAAAGTTTTGAACTTCGATCCGAACTTCTCCGTCATTCATTTCAATTGAAGATAAAGTATTTTCCTTGGTTTTCGCTTCAAATTCGCTCTTAAAACGAACCAAAACTTCGCCCGGCACATAACTTAATTTAGAACTTGCCGAAGATGCGATCAGTTCATTATCTCCGATTTCAGGAACATTAATGATTTGTCCGAAGGTAAGTGTGAAAAGAGAAAGAATTAATATTACACTTATTAATTGACCTTTAAATGAATACGATTTCGGTTTTTGTTTTGATTTCATTATTTTTTGGTTAGGGGTTTTAAGTCAGTTACTATATTTATTTCAAGTTTTTCAATAAATCTTCGGTATTTTCAATACACAAATTTTATATTCAGGAATAACCGCTTAAAATTATATTAGATACACCTTATTTATGACAAGTCATAATTTTTGTAAAATCACAACTTACTTAAATCCTGAATTTAATGATCTGCAAATTTTCGTATGAAATATGTTTTATCAAAACTTGGAATGTTTTTATATGCAATGAGTTGCTCATAAAATATATGCCGGAATAACAAATTATCAAGCGGCAAAAGCTCTTAATACGATTTTTTAAATTTGATGTTTAAAAGCAAAATACAAACTAAACGAACTATAAAAATATTTCCAAACGAAACCGAAGTCATTTTTGAATACTTTCGTGCGGTTTAATTCTGAGCGAACTCGTGATAAGATTTTCTTTTAACATCAACAAAAATATCTGCATAAAAAATCAGCGAACAAAATTCAATGCTCGTCTTTTTAACCAATTAATTTATGGATAAATTTTTAATCAAGGGCGGAAAACCGCTCCACGGCACAGTTAAGATCAGCGGTGC
>JBGTKR010000441.1:0-6517 GCA_041744535.1 Pyrinomonadaceae bacterium | reverse complement strand
CATCGGCAACGATTTTTTTGCGGACTCTGATTATTAATTTCCAGAAAGATTTTCCATTGTCTTCTAAAGCGATATTTAGGCGAATATCCTTTAAAAATTTGTATATCGAAAGATATTCAATAAAATGCCGTAAGTTTTTTTCAGTAACGCTTACCTGTGCGTTTATTCCTTCCGCCGCAACATAAATTCTGCCCAAAATATTTAATTCCGAAAGGTTTTTAAATAATTCATCTCTGAAATTCTGCGGATTTTTAATTTTGTGATATTTGTAAAAGGAGATCGTTCGGCGGTTCTCATTTTCCGTTTGCAGGTTTTTTTTTAGTTCGTCTGTAGATATTAAATTGATAAGTTCGCTCATAAATATAAAAGGCTGAGAATTTTCTCAGCCTTTTATTGTAAATAATTAATTCCCGAAAGTTAAGCACCTTTTGCGTTTGCTTCCATATCGGGCTGCCACCTGAGAATCGGTTTTCGTGCCGCCGTTGCTTCATCAAGTCTGCCGATGCGTGTCGTGTGCGGTGCGTCAATAACTAGCTGCGGGTTTTCCTGTGTTTCCTTGTCAATGGATTTCATTGCATCAATAAATTGGTCTAGTTCCTGTCGTCCGACTGATTCTGTCGGTTCGATGAGCATCGCACCGTCAACAATCAACGGAAAATAAACCGTCATCGGATGAAAGCCGTAATCAATCAAACGCTTGGCAATGTCGAGAGTGTGAACGCCTTTGCGGGTTTGGAATTTGTGCGACAAAATGACTTCGTGCATCGGATCGGCTTCAAACGGTTTGTGAAAATCTTCTTTCAAATAATGCGATAAATAACGAGCGTTAAGAACGGCGGCTTCCGTTGCTTCTCGCAAACCCGTGTCGCCGTGAGTTTGAATATAAGCTAACGCACGAATCATCATTCCGAAGTTGCCGTAAAACGCTTTGACTCGCCCGATCGAATCGGGGCGGTCGTGATCTAGTTTATATTTATCGCCGTCTTTTATGATTTGCGGCTTCGGCAGAAAAGGTTCGAGTTCCGCCGTGCAGCAGCAAGGTCCGCATCCCGGACCTCCGCCGCCGTGCGGAGTTGAAAATGTTTTGTGCAGATTCAAATGGATTACATCAACGCCCATATCGCCCGGACGTGCGACACCGACAAGTGCGTTCATATTCGCCCCGTCCATATAAACAAGTCCGCCCGCATCGTGAATCGTGTCGCAGATTTCCTTGATATTTTTCTCGAAAATTCCGACTGTCGAAGGATTCGTCAGCATCAACCCGGCGATTCCGCCTTCATTGCAAAGTTCCTTCAAATGCTCCATATCCGTAAAACCTTCTTCGGTTGAACGAATTGTTTTTACCGTAAATCCGGCTAAATGTGCCGAAGCGGGATTCGTTCCGTGTGCCGAATCGGGAATAAGCATCACGCGGTTATCTTTTGAATTTTCACCGTCGCGTTTATCGAGAAATGCACGAATCACCATCACGCCCGTCATTTCGCCGTGAGCTCCCGCCGCCGGTTGCAGAGAAACGCCGGGAAGTCCTGTGATTTCCGCCAAATCTTCCTGCAACTGATAGATCAATTCCAAAGCACCTTGCGATTCTTCTTCGGGTGCAAGCGGATGCAAATTCGTAAATCCGCCGATTCTCGCAACTTTTTCATTCAGCCGCGAATTGTATTTCATCGTGCAGCTTCCCAACGGATACATTCCGAGATCAATCGAAAAATTCCACGTTGACATCCGCGTAAAGTGCCGAATAACATCAACTTCCGAAACTTCCGGCACACCTTCCAAATCATCATTCCGACGAAGTTCGGCAGGAATTATTTCATCAATATTGATTTCTTCCACGTCCAATTTCGGCAAAGCATAACCGACTCTGCCCGTCTGTGAACGCTCAAAGATCAACGCTTCATTCTGCGTCGGGTGTTGTGTAACTTTTGTAATACTCATTTATTTTTCTATTATTTCGTCCAAATCTTTCCCGCAACGACGGCAAGTTTCAGCATCTGCTTTAACAAACTCCGCACAATGCGGACATTTTCTCGAACTGTTATTTTGTTTGACAGATTTATACGCCATAAACCCAATCAATATAACAAGCAATATCGGTATCCCGACAAAAAAGCTATACATTATAAACTGCTGTGCAGATGTTACTTCAGGATCAGGAACAAACATTTTTTCAATTTACCAAAGCCTTATTTCAGAATCTGGAAAAAATTGCGTCAACCTTTATATCTTCAGCACAAAAAGAGCATTGCTTGAAATCTTTAGCCTTATTTTTTGCTGACCACATTAGAAAAAAAACTATCGCAATAAATGGAACAACCGCCACAAGCAACAAAACGAAGAGAATTAAAATTATTTCGCCTGTTCCATTAATTTTTATCTTTATAAATCAAGATTTTACAAATCTATTTATTTTTTTGAATCCTTACCTCGCGGCAAACGTCTTTCAAATTTCAGCATTTCGTTTTCCAGTTGCAAAGCAATCTTTTCGCGTTCAGATTGCTCGCGGTCGCTTACGTGATTTATGCTAAAACTCAATTTTTGAACCAATAATAAAAGGTCTGAAAAGTCATCACGGAGAATTTGATTATCTTTTCTAAGTTCACGAATCTCGCTTCTGACCTCTTTAATGTCAGATTTATTTTCCTGCACTTCACGAGTAATTGTCAGAATATCCCGCGTGTATTCGTAAATTTGTTTAATCATTTTATGCGAAAATCGAATGTTCTTTTAATAATTGTTTCAAAATCTTATCGCTTTCTTTTTTTGATTGATCAGTTTGGGCTTTGATTAATTTAATATCTTCACCGATTTTATCAATCTCGGCTTGGTCTTTTTTCATAATCTCAATGGATTTTTGAATTTCCGCCGAACATTCTTCCAAAAAAGACTTCATTGATTTATATTCACTTTCGGGAATTTCAAATGTTAAAATTTTTGCCATAAAATCACCTCAAAAACATTTTATCACCTTATTAAATCTTTTCCGCAAAATTTACAAACAGTTGCTTTAAATTTACCTCGCTAATGCTTCAACTAAACTATCCATTTGCTCTTTAGTATTTGTTTCTGTAACGCATACTAGAAAATCATTCGGGCGGTCTTCATAATATTTTGACAAAGCAATTCCACCCAAAATGTTTTCGTCTTTTCGCAATCTGTCTAATAATTCTTCCGCGTTTCCTTTGCCCGTAACAACAAATTCGTTGAATTTCGGCGAATCGAATGCGAGTGAAAACCCTGCAATTTCGGAAATCTTTTTCGCCGCATAAGCCGCTTTTTGAGCATTTTGTATTGCGACTTCCTGCAAGCCTTTTTTGCCCATTGTTTCCATATAGATTGTTGCGGCAAGTGCGATCAAACCTTGATTCGTGCAAATATTTGAAGTCGCTTTTTCGCGTCGGATGTGTTGTTCGCGGGTTGCTAAAGTTAATACAAATCCGCGATTTCCGTCTTTGTCATAAGCCACGCCCGCAAGTCTGCCCGGCATATTTCGGACGTATTTTTGTTTGCAGGCAAAAAGTCCGACGTGCGGTCCGCCGTAGGACATCGGGATTCCGAAACTTTGACCTTCTGCGACGACAATATCCGCACCGCATTCGCCCGGAGATTTTAACAAACCGAAAGAAATTGCTTCCGTAACAACAACGACTAACAAAGCCCCGACTTCATGGGCTTTGTCGGCAATTGTATTTAAATCTTCAATACAGCCGAAAAAGTTCGGCGATTGAATCACGACTGCGGCGGTTTCTTTGTCTAATTTACTTAGATCATCGCTCAGAATGCGTCCCGATTGTTTATCAAAGCCAATCGTGCCGAGCGTCAGATCGCCGTGTTGAGTATAAGTTTGGGCAACTTGTAAATATTCAGGATGAACGGTTTCCGCCACAAGAACTTTATCACGTCGCGTAACTCTCTGAGCCATCAAAAACGCTTCCGCCATTGATGTCGAGCCGTCATACATCGAAGCATTTGCAACGTCCATGCCGGTCAGTTGGCAAACCAATGTTTGAAACTCGAAAATATACTGCAAAGTTCCTTGCGTAACTTCGGGTTGATACGGCGTGTAAGACGTAAAAAATTCGCTTCGCTGAATTAAATGGTCAACAACGGTGGGCGAAAAATGCGAGTAAACGCCGCCGCCAAGAAATGAAGTTTTACGTGAAGCGGTGTTCGCTTCCGCAAAATTTTCCATTCCGCCGATAACTTCATTTTCGGCAAGCGGATGCGTTACTTCTAATTTGCGGTTTAATAAAATGTCGGCGGGAATTGAACGAAATAGTTCATCAGCCGATGACAGCCCGATCTTTTCGAGCATCTCTTGACGCTCTTCGGGCGAATTTGGAATATATCTCATTTGGATTTTGGATTTTGGATTTTGGGTTTTGGATTGTTGATTGAATTGTAGAATTTAATATTTTTTCAATCGTAAATCCAAAATCTAAAACCCAAAATGGAATTAGTCTTCTTCTGCTTCTAGGAATTCGCTGTATTCTTCGGCGGTTAAAAGTGCATCGGCTTCGCCGGAATTGTCCATTTTAATTTTTATGAGCCACGCATCGCCATAAGGATCATCATTAACCGCTTCGGGCGTATCGTTTAAATCTTCATTTGCATCAACGATTTCGCCGCCGACAGGCGTGAAAATTTCCGACACGGCTTTAACCGATTCGACCGAACCGAAAGCATCGTGGGCGTTAAAGTTTTCGCCTTCATTCGGCAGTTCGACAAAAACGACATCGCCGAGTGCGTGTTGTGCATAATCCGTGATTCCGACCGTTGCGACATCGCCGTCAATCGAAACCCATTCGTGGTCTTTTGTATATTTTAATTCTTCCGGTATGTTGTTTGCCATAGTTTTATTAATATTTATTGTTTTAGAAAGTTCTTTAGTTCATCTGAAATGAAAAAACTCGTTTTTTCCAATTTTTTGAGAACATCTTCAATGTTAATCAAATTTTTTTCTTTAGCCAAAGCCAAAACTCCAATTGTGCCGATTATTTTTAATCCGAATACTTTTGCTGTTTTTCGACCTAATTTCTCATCAATAATCAACAAATCAGCATTTAATTCTTTAGCAACTTGAATCGCTTCGGCTTCACCTTTATCAAGAATCACCAGATTTTTATCAATTTCAGTTTCTATGTATTTTATTTCAACCCACTTAGGTTTGTTTATAATCCATTCTTTAACTTTGATTGGAGCAAAATCTGAATTGAGTTCTTCAAATACGGAACTTGGAATTATGACTTGGCTGTAGAGCTTTTCTAAAATCGCCACTTCACCAATTTGAACAAGCTAATTTATTGGTGATGTATCAGCGATTACTATCATTTTAAACCCAAATCTTTTAGCGTTTCCAAGTCATCTTTCAAATCTTCAATCGTATAACCAAAAGCCTTTTTGCGATGTAGAAAATCTTCAACTTCAAAACGTGATTTAAATCCTAGTAATTTTTGAATTTGCTTGGCGGAAATCTTATCGAGCTTATAACTTTCTAAGACAAATTGCTCAAAAATTTCACGCGAAACGACATCGCTTGTTTTGTTAAGCAATTCATCGGGAATCAAAAGTTTTACTTGAATTTCCATTGCTATTTTTCTCTTTTATAAAATGGAGTCGGCACAATTTCTGCCGCTAAATGTCTTCCTCTGACATCAATTTTAATCTCTTGCCCGACGTTTGCAAACTCCGTCGGCACAAAAGCCAAACCGATTGCTTTTTTCAAATATGGAGCGTGGCTTCCCGACGTTACGTAGCCGACTTTTTCGTCATTTATATAAACGTCCATTTCATCACGGGCAATTCCTTTGTCGGTTAATTCAAAACCGACGAGTTTCTTTTTCAAGCCTTCTGCTTTTTGCGATTTTAACGCATCACACCCGATAAAATCGGTTTTTAATTTACAAATCCAACCCAAATTTGCTTCCAAAGGCGTGATTTCATCGCTTATTTCGTGTCCGTAAAGCGACATTGCCGACTCTAAACGCAAAGTATTTCTCGATGCCAGACCGCAGGGAAGTATTCCGTTTTCGTCGCCGTAATTTCCCGTTTCTAAAAATTTGTTCCAAATCTGTTCGGCATATTCGGCATCGGCGTAAATCTCGAAACCGTCTTCGCCCGTATAACCCGTTCGGGAAATTATCGCACCGTTAATCCCGTCAAATTTTCCGACGGTAAAATGATAATATTTGATACTTTCCAAATTCGTGTCGGTAAGTTTCTGTGCGATTTCAACCGCTTTCGGACCTTGAATCGCAATTTGACAATAATCCTTGCTCGCATTTGTCAAAGTAACTTTTTCATCTTGAAGATGCGAATTTATCCATTCCCAATCCTTTTCGGTTGTTCCCGCATTTACCACGAGCAGAAGTTTATTGTGAAAAAATCGGTAAACCAATAAGTCGTCAACAACCGTGCCGTCTTTTTTTGTAAAAGCCGAATAATGTGCCTGTCCGTCAACCAAGTTTGTAACGTCATTGGTGGTAATGCGATTAACGAATTCAATCGCATCTTC